>NZ_JAESLN010000025.1:40058-77055 GCF_017892645.1 Staphylococcus sp. GDY8P54P
CAAGTGTGGCTTTTAATGTGTATATGCTTATTAATTATTGTTTTTATAAATATGGACTTGTGGGTCTTTGTCATCTTTAGTTTTACTGATTAAAGCTTTTGCCTTGTTACCATCTTTTATACGAATTTCATATTCGTCAATATCATCAAAGTATTTCTCTGCTTGTTCAGTGATATATTGTGTGATACCAATTGTTTCTGCTTCGCCATAATAATCAATCGGTACATCAACAGTTAGTTGCTTCGCTTTTTTATTATCAAATTTAACTGTCCCTACTGCTTGAGTAAAGTTATTAAAATACGTCTGTAAATCATCATTAAATTGTTTGAAATTATTATTTAAATTTTCATCAATTTTACTTGCTTCATCAGAAGGTAACAATGCTGTTGTTTGATTAATATCTTTCCATTCATTAATACGTGTCTTACCATCTTCAACTGTCGTACCAGCAATAAACTCTCCTGGTACAATTGAATTTTCGCCAGTTTGTTTATAAATTGCAAAGTGTATAGGTATGTCTTTCAAAGCTTTATTTTCTCTGACTCTTGACAAAATTTCGCCTGCCATTTGCTTTCCTTGCTTCATAATTTCTTTATCATCTAAATCTTTACTATAGGTCTCGCCATCTTTTTCTTTTTGATAGTAATACGTACTATTCATTGCTAGCCCAATGGTCATACCTTTAATTTTCTTCCCTTTAGTATCACCACTCGCATAAAAATCCTGTTCCAAAATATTAGAAAGATATGCAGGTGAATCTTCCGCAATTTTTTCTGGATCTGTTTCACCATTATGTGATGGATTTAAACCTAAATTCTCATTCGCTTTCTTTTCTTTTCGTTCATCTTCATCCATTGCATCTACTTCTGATTTGGTATATTTCGGGTCTAAATAAGCGTTAATCGTATCTTTATCTAAGTATTGACCATCTTGATATAAATAATCGTCAGTTGGAAAAACTTCTTTACTCAATTCTAAAAGCCCGTTTTCAAAATCTTCACCGTTATAACTATTTGCCATATTATCTTGTAATAAACCACGTGCTTGACTTTCTTTAAATGGTAAAATCGTTCTATAATTATTGCCTTGAACATTTTTATCGGTGGCAATTTCTTTAACTGAACCTGATTTTTCTTGCTGCTTATTGTCATTAGATTGTTCTTTACTTTTTTCATTATCCTCATTTCCACATGCTGATAATAGAAAAATTGCTGAGATGAATAGTATAATCGTTCTTTTCATGCATTATCTCCTCTATCCCTCTATTTCTTTTTGTTTCTGGACAAAGTCATCTTCTGTCCAAACTTCTGTACCAAATTGTTCAGCCTTTGTAAGTTTTGAACCAGCGTCTTCTCCAGCAATTACTAAATCTGTCTTTTTTGTAACACTGTTTGTAACTTTAGCACCTTGAATCTCTAACCATTTTGAAGCTTCATTTCTTGTCATTTGATATAACTTTCCAGTTAAAACAATGGTCTTATTAATAAATTCTGGATGCCCTTCTAACTCTGTTGTTTTGACACCTTTATAAGTCATATTAACATGTTTTTTCTTTAATTTATTAATAAGTGCACGGATATCTTCATTTTCTAAATAAGTGACTAATGATTGTGCTAATTTTTGACCAACATCATAGATTTCAATCAATGACTCTTCTGTAACATTAAATAAATCATCCATGGTTCCATATTTTTCAGCAATGACTTGGCTCGCTTTGACACCTAAGTGTCTAATCCCTAAACCAAATAGCAAATGTTCTAATGAGTTTGATTTAGCATCTTCAATCGCATTTAATAGATTGTTTACTTTCTTTTCACCCATTCTCTCTAATGGTAGCAAATCGTCTTTAGTTAAGTAAAATATATCAGCAACATCTTTTATTTTTTCATTTTCATAAAGTTGTTGAATAATTTTAGTACCTAAACCATCTATATTCATTGCTTGTCGTGATACAAAATGAATCATACCTTCAACAAGTTGTGCTTGGCATTTTGGATTGATACATCTTAAAGCCACTTCCCCTTCAATTCTTACAAGTTCATGACTACAGCTAGGGCAATGTGTAGGCATGTGGTAAACTTCAGCATTTTGTGGTCGACGATCTAATACGCTTTTTATGACTTCTGGTATAATGTCTCCCGCCTTCTTAATTACAACACTATCACCAATTCGAATATCTTTTTCATGTATTAGATCTTCATTATGTAAAGAAGCTCTAGAAACTGTAGTGCCCGCAACTTTAACTGGTTCAAGTATAGCCGTAGGTGTAACGACGCCTGTTCTACCAATACTCAGTTCAATATCTAATAAATCTGTTATGACTTCTTCAGCAGGAAACTTATACGCAATTGCCCAACGAGGAGATTTTTGTGTATAGCCAAGCTCATCTTGCTGGTCTAAATCATTTACTTTGATAACAATGCCGTCGATATCATAAGGTAACTGTTCACGTGCTTCAGTCCATTTTTCAATATAATCGAATACTTCTTCTATAGTTTGGACACGTTCTCTTTCTTTATTTGTTTTAAAACCTAATTTATCTAATTCATCTAAAGCTTCGCTTTGTGTATGTGCATGAAACTGTGTAAAGTCATTTACGCTATATAAGAAAACACTTAACTTTCTCTTTGCTGCAAGTTTGGAGTCTAATTGTCGAAGTGAACCAGCAGCTGCATTTCTTGGATTGGCAAAAGGTTGCTCATCATTTTGTGCTTTAGCTTCATTTAAATCAAAAAATGATTTTCTGGGCATGTATGCTTCACCACGAACTTCAAATGTTCTAGCTTCATTAATCTTTAATGGTATTGCATGTATCGTTCTTAAGTTTTCGGTGATATCTTCACCCGTAGTACCGTCACCACGTGTCAAACCTTGTACGAATTTACCATTCTCGTATTTGAGAGAAACTGCTAAACCATCTATTTTCAATTCGCACATGTATTCCACATGATTAATTTGTTCACGTATACGCTGATCAAATTTTTTCAAATCTTCTTTATTAAAAGCATTCCCTAAACTTAGCATCGGTGTATCATGATTCACTTTTTCAAAAGTTGATTGAGCTGAGCCACCCACTCTTACTGTAGGTGAATCAGCTGTTCGATATTCTGGGTTGTTCGCCTCAATATCTATCAATTCATGTAAAAGTTTATCGTATTCACTGTCTGGTACTGAAGGGTTGTCTTGTACATAATATTCATAACTATATTGATTTAGTAATTGATGTAACACATCGACACGCGATTGTAAGTCAGCCACGCTTTATTCCCCTTTCTTTTCAATAGGTGCAAATTGAGCAAGCAAACGTTTAGGTCCTTCAGATTTAAAGATAATATCTAATTCAACCGAACCATTTTTTTCATTAACATTACTTACCATACCTTCACCCCATGATTTATGAATAACTTTGTCACCAACATGCCAATCCGTCGATTGTTGTGCTTTTTTCGAGGATGTCACACGTTTACTATATCCTCTTTTTTCAGGTTGTTTGGTTGCAGATTTAAATCGATTTCCTTGTGCAGTTGCTCGTGATTTATTTTCGTTTTCTAATAAATCTTCAGGTATTTCATTTAAGAATCTTGAAGCCATATTGGACTGCGGTCTTCCAAAAAGCATTCTTGATGTCGCATGCGTTAAATATAACGTTTCTTCAGCACGTGTAATCGCTACATAACAAATTCTTCTTTCTTCTTGCATTTCATGATCATCATCACTTTTTATCGCCCTTATATGTGGAAATAATGATTCTTCCATGCCCATAATAAATACAATAGGAAACTCTAATCCTTTGGCTGAGTGCATTGTCATCAACGTTATGCCATCATCTATTTGCGCTTCGTCTATATCAGCAACTAAAGATAAGTCTGTTAAAAAATTGATTAACGACTGTTCTTCTAATGGCGTGTTTTCTTCGTAGTCTTTAGGGACTGACATAAATTCATCTATATTTTCTAATCTACTTCTTGATTCTAATGTTTGTTCTCGTTCCAACATCTCACGGTAACCTGATTTCACCAATACTTCTTCAACGATTTCTGTAATCTCTAAAAATTCTTGTTGTTTAATTAAGTTCTGTATCATGTCATAAAATGAAATACATGCTTGTGTTACTTTTTTAGATAAGCCTATAAAGTCTACTTCTGCTAGTGCATCAAACATACTTATCTCGTTTTGAGCAGCATATGCCTGAATTTTATCTACTGTCGATGGACCTACGCCACGTTTTGGTACATTGATTACACGACGTAAACTGATATCATCATTGCTATTGGCTATTATTCTCAAATAGCTAAGTAGATCTTTAATTTCTTTACGATCATAGAATTTTTGACCACCAACCATTGTGTATGGAATATTAGATTTCATAAATGTCTCTTCCAACACACGAGACTGAGCATTGGTACGGTATAAGATAGCCATATCTTTATATTTTTTTCCATTACGTTGTTGTTTCATAATTTCCTTAACTACATATTCCGCTTCGTCTCTCTCAGTAGTAGCTTCATAATAGTGAATTTTTTCTCCAGATGTATTACCTGTCCATAATCCTTTGGGTTTACGCTCTGAATTATTTTTGATTACTTCGTTAGCTGCATTTAATATATTTTTAGTTGAGCGATAATTTTGTTCTAAAAATATCGTTTTAGCTTCAGGATAATCTTCTTCAAAGGAAAGTATGTTTTGAATATCAGCACCACGCCAACCATAAATAGATTGATCAGAATCACCAACTACACATAAATTTTTAAATTTAGATGCTAAAAGATTTACTAATGTATATTGTGCTTTGTTTGTATCTTGGTACTCATCGACATGAATGTATTGGAATTTATTTTGATAAAATTCTAACACATCTGGCACACGTTCAAATAATCGAATTGTAACCATGATTAAATCATCAAAATCTAACGCTTCATTTCTTGATAACTGTCTTTGATATCCTTTATACACTGTAGCAACCATTTGTTCATGATATGTTTCAGCATCTTTTTGTGCATCCTCTGGTGTTTTCAATTCATTTTTCAAATTACTTATAGCACCTATAAACATTCTTGGTTCAAACTTTTTACTATCTATATTTTCATTTTTCAATACATCTTTGATAACTGATTTTTGGTCAGTAGGATCAATTATAGTAAAATTACGTTCAATACCAATTCTATCCGCATCTCTTCTCAGTATTCTTACACACATTGAGTGAAATGTTGACATCCATATAACTTGAGCCGGTTCTCCTACTAAAGCTTCCACACGTGCTTTCATTTCTTTTGCTGCCTTGTTTGTAAAAGTAATCGCTAGAATGTTGTATGGGGATACGTCCTTTTCATCAAGCAAGTAAGCTATACGATGAGTTAAAACACGTGTTTTGCCTGAACCCGCACCCGCCATAATAAGTAGTGGCCCTTCTGTAGTGCGTACTGCTAAACTTTGTTCATCATTCATCTTATTTACTAATGCATTCATTTATGTGACTCCTTTATCTTAACTGTTTTTAATGCGTTTTTAATATCTTTATAAACAATATCACCAACGATAATCGTATCAGCAATCGAAGCCATTTCTTCAGCTTCTTCTTGATTACTAATGCCACCACCATAAAATAATTGTGTATCACTTAACATATTTGCAGCTGTCTTTACCTTTTCAACTTCTCCGTATGCACCACTATATTCAAGGTACATAACTGGTAATTTATACATTTCATTAATCATTTGAGCATATGCTTCGATATCTTCGTCTGTTAAATTTGTTTCAGCTTGTGTAACTTGTGCTACTTTGCTTTCAGGATTCATGACAACATATCCTTCAAAAACAACTTCTTCAAAATCTATGACATGTCCAAATGATTTCAATGCTTCTAAAAGTACACCGTTATGATATTTTACATCTGTACTATTCAATACAGTCGGTACAAAATAAAAGTCAAAACCAGGCATAACACTTTCGATATTGGAAATTTCGAAAACGAGAGGTAAAGGATATCTTCTCACCCTACTCATCAATTGAATAACATTATCTTCAGTAACATCATCTGTGCCACCTATCATAATTGCATCGGTTTGAGACATACATACCGCATCTAAATCATCGTCAGAAATCGACTTAGCAGGATCTAATTTAAAAATATGTTTCCATTTTTTAATGTCATACATGATATGTTACTCCTTTTTTTAGCATACTTTTGATTATATCATTTTTAACCACTGAGTTCTAAAACGATATAGGATTTTATATTGAATTCTAACATGACATATCAATGGTAGATTAATCATGTTTCTCATTAAATATATTCAAAATTTTTCAGAAAAATAATCGCTTCGTATCTATTTTATCAATACACTTTAAATTAACAACATAAAAAGCTGTCAGCAAAGAAAGTTTCTTTACTAACAGCTTTACTAATGAAATCATTAAAATTACACTTCGCTACAGTATATAGAATTGTTAATTAATCGGCCGTTTCAATATTCATGCGGTCTAGAATCATTGTGTAAGCATCATTTCCCCATTGTAAAGATCTCTTAACACGAGAAATCGTTGCAGTTGAAGCACCAGACTCTTGTTCAATCGTCGCATAAGTATATCCTTGCTTAATCATTTTTGCGACTTGCAATCGTTGAGATAACGATTGAATCTCATTTACTGTACATAAATCGTCAAAGAATTGGTAACATTCTTCTCTGTTTTCTAATGTAAGAATTGCATCAAATAATTCATCTAATGCTTTTCCTCTTAATTTTTCTATTTGCATTAAAAACAACCCCTGTACTTTCATTTTAATCTTAATTCAACGTGCTAATACATTAAAGTGTAACGATTTCATAAGTAAATTTCAATTATTCTAATCCTGCACGTTTAAAAATCGTATCAACTTGGTTTAAATGGTGTTTTGGATTGAAACATTCATCTAATTCTTCAGTGCTCAATAAATCTGTAATAGATGAATCTTGTTCAATTAATGTTCTAAATGGTGTTTTTGTTTCCCAAGACTCCATCGCTTTTGGCTGTACTTTATCATATGCTGCTTCACGTGCTAAACCTTTATTTATCAACGCTAATAATACACGTTGCGAATAAATAAGACCAAAAGTTTTATCGATATTTGCTAACATATTATCTTCAAATACAGTAAGTCTTTCTACAATATTTGTAAATCTATTTAACCCGTAATCTAAAGCTATCGTTACATCTGGCAGCATGATTCTTTCTGCAGATGAATGTGAAATATCTCTTTCATGCCATAAAGCTACATTTTCATATGCAGTTGTAATGTATCCTCTGATAACACGAGCAATACCAGTAATATTTTCTGAGCCAATTGGATTACGTTTGTGTGGCATCGCTGACGAACCTTTTTGGCCTTTAGCAAAAGCTTCTTCAACTTCTCTTGTTTCAGTTTTTTGTAAGTTGCGTATTTCCACTGCAAATTTTTCCATAGAAGTACTTATCAACGCTAAAGTAGCTATATAATATGCGTGTCGGTCACGTTGTAACGTCTGAGTAGAAACAGCGGCTATATCTAAACCTAAATTTTCACAGACATGCGCTTCAATTTCAGGTGGGATGTTTGCAAAAGTCCCTACTGCACCACTCATTTTACCAACTTCTATTTCTTTTCTCACACGCTTAAAACGCTCTAAATTACGTTTCATTTCTGTATACCATAATGCCATTTTGACACCAAATGTTGTTGGTTCCGCATGTACACCATGAGTTCGTCCCATCATTAAAGTATATTTATAATTTTTAGCTTTTTGTGCTAAAACATCAATAAATCTTTCTAAATCTTTTTCAATAATATCGTTTGCTTGTTTAATGACATAACTTAATGCCGTATCAACTACATCAGTTGATGTTAACCCGTAGTGTACCCATTTACGCTCTTCACCTAATGTCTCTGATACTTGTCTTGTAAATGCAACGACATCGTGTCGTGTTTCTTCCTCAATTTCTTTTGCGCGGTTAACATCAACCTTTGCATTCTGACGAATTTTCAATACATCTTCAGCAGGTATATCTCCTAATTTACTCCAAGCTTCACATGCTAGTATTTCTACTTCTAACCAAGCTTCATAGCGATTTTGATCCGTCCAAATATTAGACATTTCTTCTCTAGAATAACGTTCTATCATTAAAATAAGCTCCTATCTTGCGTAAGTTTTAGTTCACAAACTCCAAAAACATGTACATTCTATCAAAAAATACAATTAAAGTTCGTGTTTATTCTTGTCATTATTAGTTTAACAGAATTGATCATAAATGTATAAGTCTTTTCTATCTTCTTTATAGAAATTTTAACACGTTTTATCAAAAGCCGTGCATAAAAACCTTATTCTCCTCAAGATTTATCATTTTATATTAATTTGCGATTATATGATAAAAATATCGTTGACCTGAGATTTCTATCTCTGTCAACGATTACATTTATATATCTAACACTAAGTATCTGTTTTAAACGATTATTCTATTAATTTTCCAACAAATTGAATTTCTTGCCTGTATACTTCATATTTACCATCTTTATTTTCTTTATAAATTGGTTTTTCAAAGCGTTTAATAGGCATATATCCAGCATCTCGCATACGTTGCAAACAAGCTTGTATCGTTTCGTTTTCTTCTACTTTAAACTTTTGCTGCTTTTTCATATACTTTCCACTTTATCTGGATCATATTGTTTAAGTTTCTTGCTACGCACACCTTTAACCCAAAAACCACCGTGAATTGTTCTTGGTTCATATGCGATGATAAACGCTTTTTCATCAATTTGCTTAATGGTTTCTATCAATTTCAGCTCAAAACGTCTTGGTGTTAATATTTGTAAGATTAATCTCGTGCCATCTCTGCCATAAGCAGTATTATGTGTAACGCCATAACCTAAATCTCTCAATTGCTTTGGTAAATCTAATTCATATTCAGATGAAGTAACATTCACAACTGTATAACCAAGCGCTAATTTCTCTTCAATTTTCATTCCTACAATAATACCGATTGAAAACCCAAATGCATATGCAAAGACATTTTGAATTTGATCTAAACTAGACATAACCATTCCCAAACCGATAACGTATACTAAAACTTCTAAGAAACTTACCACTGCTGCAACATAACGATAACCTTTGAGTGTTAAAATCGTTCTCATTGTCAAACAAGTTACATAAGCAACATTAATAATAAAAATAGCTAAAACCATTAACCATGGATTAGAAGTAATTACTGACATGTTCATTTCCCTTTCTTTCTCATTAAATTCAAATTATTTTATCAGTAACTTATTATTTTGTCACTAAAATCATTCGAAATCTGTTTGATTTTTCGGCCATGTATATCTTGTGTAAGCTAATTCTCTTTTATGTGCATTTTTAATATAATGATTTTCTATGATAGCTTTTGCTTCTTTTGGCACTTGTTTTCCTTCTAAATAATCATCTATATGAGCATAACTAACACCAAGTGCATCTTCATCTGGTAATTGTGGTTTGTTTTCTTCTAAATCAGCAGTTGGTACTTTTTCATATAAATGTGCTGGAGCATCTAAATATGCTAATATTTGTCGCCCTTGACGTTTATTTAAACCAAATAACGGTGCGATATCTGCTGCACCATCGCCATATTTTGTAAAAAATCCAGTCAAGTTTTCCGCTGAGTGATCAGTACCCACAACAATTCCTTGTTGATTGGATGCAATCGAAAATTGTGCTTTCATACGTTCACGCGCTTTTTCATTCCCTTTTTGGAAATCCGTCAACACAATTCCAGATTCTTTTAGCGATTCTACACTTTGATCTACTGAAGGTTTAATGTTGACTGTAATTGTTCGATCCGGTTGTATAAACTTCAAAGCATCTTCAACTTCATCGGCATCTTTTTGTTCGCCATATGGTAATTTAACTGCAATAAATTGACAATCAATATCTTTTTCTTTTAATTCATTTATCGCAATTTGACATAGCTTGCCAGCTAAAGTCGAATCTTGCCCACCTGAAATACCTAAAACCAATGATTTAATAAATGAATGAGATTGGATATAATTTTTAATAAATTGAATAATATTACGTGTTTCTAATTTGCTATCAATGTTGGGCTTGACTTTCATTTCTCTTACGATAATATCTTGAATTTCACTCATTTTCTTCTTCCATCTCCTTCACATGTTCTGCCACTTCAAATATACGTTTATGTTTATTTTCCCAACATTCTGTACTTAAATCAACTGGGTACTCCTGAGGATTAAGATGACGCTTGTTCTCATCCCATAAGTACGAAAGACTTTTAGTCAAATAATTTTGTGCTTCCTTTTCATTTGGTAAATCATAAACGAGTTCACCGTCTTTAAAAATATCATGGTGTAACGGCTTGGCTATAAAGGATTTTATAAATTTCATCTTATACGTATGTACAGGATGGAACAATTTAAGTGGAGACTCATCATAAGGATCTTCGTGCGCTAACGTGATATAGTCACCCTCAGCTTTGTTTGTTTTCTTATTAATAATACGATAGACGTTTTTCTTTCCTGGTGTAGTTACCTTTTCTGCATTGTTTGATAGCTTTATTCGGTCTACATAATTCCCTGAAGCATCTTCTACTGCCACAAGTTTGTATACTGCACCTAAGGCAGGCTGATCGTAACCAGTAATTAATTTAGTACCAACACCCCATGAATCAACCTTTGCACCTTGCGATTTCAAGCTTGTAATCGTTTGTTCATCTAAATCATTTGATGCAATAATTTTAGTTTCAGTAAATCCTGCATCATCTAACATGCGACGTGCTTCTTTTGATAAATAAGCGATATCACCAGAATCTAAACGTATACCAACAAAGTTAATTTCATCACCAAGCTCTTTAGCAACTTTTATCGCTGTTGGTACACCAGATTTCAAAGTATGAAAAGTATCAACTAAGAACACGCAATCTTTATGGCGTTCTGCATATTTTTTAAATGCAATATATTCATCACCATAAGTTTGAACCATTGCATGCGCATGCGTTCCTGATACTGGTATGCCAAAAAGTTTTCCAGCGCGCACATTACTCGTTGAATCAAATCCACCAATATATGCTGCTCTTGCACCCCACAAAGCAGCATCTGCTTCTTGTCCACGTCTTGTTCCAAATTCCATTAATGTGTCATTTGGCGCTACTTGTTTTATTCTACTTGCTTTCGTAGTAATTAGCGTGTGAAAATTCACGATATTTAACAACATCGTTTCAATTAATTGTGCTTGGATAAGTGGTGCTTCTACGCTTAATAAAGGTTCATTACCAAAACATAATTCTCCTTCTTGCATAGAACGAATATTACCAGTAAATTTCATATCTTTTAAATATTCTAAAAAGTCTTCTTGATAACCAATGGATTTTAAATATTTAATATCCGATTCTGAAAAATGAAAGTTATTGATATAAGCAATCACTCGTTTCAATCCATTAAACACTGCATATCCGCTGTTGAAAGGCATATTTCTAAAATATAAATCAAATACAGCATTTCTTTCATGAATCCCGTCATTCCAATAACTCTCCGCCATATTTATTTGATATAAATCATTATGTAATACTAATGTATCATCCTCAAATTGGTACACCGCTATCTCTCCTATCGGCTTTTTCATTAGTTTAACACAAAAAATTAAACGTTTATATCTGAAATGAATTTATCCATATTACTTCAAACATAACGCATCATAATATTAAATATAATTTTGTTATTTAATTATTATTTAGTTAGTAGTAAATTCAAAATAGTAGCGACAAAATCATGACAATTCTATAATTAAACATTAAAAATAGAAAAAATACCGTATAATGTGTGCGAGGTGTTTTATATGTTAAATGAAGCTAAATCATTTATTCAAACAATGTATAAAGAATTAAATTATAACGAAAATACTATTTTAAAACGAATTAATCAGATAGAAACACAAATAAACTTAACTGGTACGTATAAACATACTAACGAGGAACTTGTATATGGTGCTAAGATGGCTTGGAGAAATTCAAATCGTTGTATAGGCCGTGCATTCTGGGACTCATTAACCGTCAATGATGCAAGACATATCCAGACTGAACAAGAATTTTTAGATGCAATAGAAAATCATATTCAATTCGCTACAAATGGAGGGAAAATAAAACCATGTATCACTATTTTTGATGCTCAACATCCTCCAAAAATATATAATAATCAACTTATCAGATATGCAGGTTATGAAGACGTAGGTGACCCTTCCGAACTAAAAATCACCCAATTAGCCGAACATTTAGGTTGGCAAGGCAAACATACAGATTTTGACATTTTACCTTTAATTTATAAAATTCCTGGTGAATCGTTAAAGTTTTACAATTATCAACCTGAAATGATAAAAGAAGTGCCTATTACCCATGATCGTTTTCCAAAATTAGAAAAGCTTGGGCTAAAATGGTATGCCGTACCAATTATATCTAACATGGACTTAAAAATTGGTGGAATCACATATCCAACCGCGCCGTTCAACGGCTGGTACATGGTAAATGAAATTGCGGTGCGAAATTTTACTGATTCATATCGCTACAATTTACTAGAAACCGTTGCAGAAGCTTTTGAATTTGATACACTAAAGAATAATTCTTTTAACAAAGATAGAACGTTAGTCGAATTGAATTATGCAGTATATCATTCTTTTAAAAATGAAGGCGTATCAATGGTTGATCATCTAACTGCGTCAAAACAATTTGAAAGATTTGAAAAAAACGAACGGAAAAATGGAAGAGATGTAACCGGAAAATGGTCTTGGTTGGCACCATCTTTATCTCCAACTTTAGTATCTAATTACCATCACGGGTATAAAAATGAGATGAAAGAACCGAATTTCTTTTATAAAAAACAATCATCTGTTTCTGGGTGTCCTTTCCATTAATTTTTAACACATATATACAAGGGGTAACGTCACATGAAATTATATTATTTAGGTCCAAAAGGAACATTTTCATATTTAGCGGCAAAACAATATCTATCAGAATCTGAGTTCGAATATACGTCTAAATCTAATTTGTATGAAGTCGTTACCGCTGTCTCAGAAGATAATCATAGTATTGCTGTCGTGCCCATCGAAAATTCAATTGAAGGTACAATCAATATTGTTGCCGATGCCTTAACACAACAAAATATTTATGCACAGGGAGAAATACATTTAGATATACAATTTGCTTTATATGGCCCTGAAAATGCAACAGTCAATGATATATCAAAAGTTTATTCAATAAGCCCAGCAATTAGTCAAACGAGCCAATATATACAACAACATAAGTTCACATATGATTATGTAGATAGCACGATACAAAGTTTAGAAAAAATAACCAACCAAGTGGGTGCAATCGCACCTTTAGGTAGTGGGGAAACTTATGGCTTTCAACCTATAGAACAAAACATTCAAGACTTCCCTCACAATGTCACACGTTTTTTAGTCGTAAGTAACCAGCCACAACATTCGGACAATGCTAGTGACACAATGTTACTCATTACACCACAATTTGATAAACCAGGCTTACTTGCAAGTATTTTAAACACTTTTGTGCTTTTTAACATCAACTTATCTTGGATTGAGTCTAGACCTTTAAAAACACAGCTGGGCATGTATCATTTTTTCGTCCAAGCAGATACTGGTTTAACAGAAGCGTTATCGAAAGTCATTAAAATCTTGAACACTTTAGATTTTCAAGTTACAATCATTGGATCTTTCAATAAGTTAAATCACGATTAATCAGAAAGTAAAATTCAAAAACTTATCATGATATGATACTTCAAAAATAATAGAGCCTGAGACATTTAATTGTCTCGGGCTCTATTATTTTTGATTTATTTTAATGGTAATGGTTTGGTAATATCTATACCTAATACTGGTGGTACTAAGAAATAAACTACTAACACAATAACAATAATACTCAACAGGTTAACCCAAAATCCAACTGACGCCATTTTTTTAATGCTAATCCTTCCAGTTCCAAATACAATAGCATTTGGTGGTGTGCCAACTGGTAACATATAAGCACAATTAGCGGCCATAGCAGCAGGTACCATGAGTAGTAGCGGATGTACATTAACTGCAACTGAAAGTGTTGCAAGTATAGGTAAAATCATAGTCGCAGTAGCTGTATTCGAAGTTATTTCTGTTAAAAACAACACAAATATTGTAATGACAAGAACGATAATTAATGGACTAACGCCTTCAATCAACTTTAATTGTTCACCTAACCATTTCGCTAAGCCACTCTCTGAGATACCTTTAGCAAGTGCCAAACCTCCACCAAATAAAATGAGTACGCCCCATGGCAAGTCTTTGGCAACATTCCAATCAATAATTCGCGTATGTTGTTCTTTATTTTTAGCCGGTATTAAAAATAATAATACAGCTATAAACATGGCAATTGTACCGTCTGCCACTTCTGAGGTGAACGACCAATTTTTCAATAAGAATTCTCTACTAATCCATAACAAACTTGCTAATATAAAAATTGCTTGTACCACTTTTTCTTCGTATTTCATCTTTCCTAACTCATCTAATTTTTTCCTAATTAAGTTCTGACCGCCTGGCAGTTCTTTCATATCATGTTTAAATGCAACATAACGTAGATACAACCATACTAAAATCAATAGTACAATGACTGTAGGTACGCCAATGACCATCCATTTAGCAAAGCTTATTTCCTCACCAAATGCAGATTGATATTGGCCTTTAAGGATAATAAGTGGAGGCGTTCCGATCAAAGTTCCTAAACCACCAATGGTTCCTGCATACCCAATGGCTAACACTAGCGATTGTTCAAATTTACTGATGCTTGTAGCATTCATTTCTTCCCCTTTTAAATCATTTGCTTCTTTAATAATCGCTAAACCTATCGGTATCATAATCATCACAGCTGCAGTATTAGAAACAAACATAGATAAGAATCCTGTCGCTATCATAAAACCTAATAAAATCTTTCCAGTACTTGTACCTAGAATACTAATGATTGTTAAGGCAACACGTGTATGTAAATTCCATCTTTCCATAGCAATAGCTAATATAAATCCACCTAAAAATAGAAAAATAATATCATTACCATATTGAGCAGATACTTCTTCTGGGCTAAGTACATGTCCAACAGGCAATAAAATTAATGGCAACAAACTAGTTGCAGCAATTGGTATTGCTTCAGTAATCCACCAAATAGCGATCCAAATAGTAATCGCTAATACAAAAACGCCTTTATACGATAAATTTTCAGGTTCAAAAGTTAACAATGTCAAAATAAATAGTAGTGGCCCTAAAATCAACCCTGTAAGCTGTCCTGCATTATAAGATTTATTTTTTTTAGAAAAAAATGTTAAATACTGCGAACGCCTATATTCCCCTTTGTTTATATTATTCATAATGATTCCCCCCGATTTCAATTACTTTCTGAATTTTCTTACTTTATTACTCTTTAACATAATATAATTTCTATTAAATTACAATATGTTTTATATTGTGTTTTAATTCAGAACTACTAAAATAAAGAATCATTATTTTATATTTATTTTTTTAACGCTTATATTTTCCTGATTTGAGAGATACAAATCTTCTATATCTTTTAAATAAAGTCTTTGTTGCTTATTGTCATAATAATTCTGTGCTATAAATATATTGTTGTGTTTTACGTTATTATAGCTTTGCACTCGAATGGCATCTTTAGACATATGACCTATAAAGTGATTATGATAAATATTTAAATTACTTCCAGATTGCGTTGGTCTTGCCTTACCTGTGAGATCTTGTGCATTTTTTCCATCTTTCACTGCTAAAAATCGAATCCCTCCTCCACAATTTTTAAATATATTATCATGGATAAAAGTATCTTTTGATTTTAAAGGTGTCAGTGCGTATTGGTTGATACCTTCAAATGTATTAAAACGAATGTGTATATTTTCGTAAAATTGATTAAATCTACTCGCATGAGATCCAATTGCTCTATTCCAAGCACCCATCGTTGGTGTCTTTGAATTTCCAAAATAACAATTTTCAATTATTACATTTTTAGTTATCGTACCATCCGTGGCACCAAATTTTGGGAAAGCACCTTTTACTTGTATATCAATTTGTACCGCTTCTGAAAATAACCTTTCTCCTTTATCGTCTTTAAATCCTAAAAATTCGCAACCATTTATATATAGGCCATTAATGCCGCATGCATCTATTGCATGACCTCCAACAACATCTTTAAATGTTACACCTAAAATTTGAATATTTTGAGCATGCCCCATGCACATTGCTGTATTGTTATATGGATACTCATAACCATTCATATCCAATGTTCCACCAGCAATGCAGATTTCACTATTACCTTCATATCCATAATAAGATTTCAGCCATCTACCATTTTTCAATAAAGTATCTTTGCCTACTCTTTTTAATACTGCTTCGTCGTCCATTATCAAAGTAGTTGAATCATATATTACCAACGGTCTACGAATATGATACTCTCCCTTGGGAATATAAATTGTTGTGTTTTTGTGTTTTCTAGCGTATTTTAACGCTTTTTGAATCGCGCGTGTATCTGCCCATCTATGCTTACCTTTTAGGCCGAACTGCATTGCATTAATTATCATTAGTAATTCTTCCTCCTCACTTAATACTTTATAATAAACTAATAGTTCGTTTTTCAAACGCTTTAAATGCACCTTTAATGATTTATGTACTTAGTATATAATAACTATAATCTTAATTTTGGGAGTGTTACATTAGATGAAAAATAGCGCGCTTATTATTGTTGACTATTCAAATGATTTTGTTGCTGATAATGGTAAATTAACTTGTGGCCTTCCGGGTCAACAAATTGAAAGTTATATTGTTGAAAGAATTGAAGCATATAATAAGAAACAGGCTAATATCTTTTTTCTTATGGATTTACATTATGAAGAAAATAGCTATCATCCAGAAAACAATCTTTTTCCACCTCATAATATAATTGATACCACTGGAAGAGAACTTTATGGTAAAGTAAATGATATTTATCAAAATATCTTATTTAATGATCATGTGCATTATTTAGATAAAACACGTTATGATTCATTTTGTGGTACGCCCTTAGACATTATGTTACGTGAACGCAACATTACGCATTTAGAAATTGTTGGTGTATGTACAGATATTTGCGTGCTGCACACCGCAATCTCTGCTTACAATTTGGGATATGCTATTTCAATTTCTCATAAGGGTGTCGCTTCTTTTAATCCAACAGGGCATCAATGGGCATTAGATCATTTTAAAAATTCATTAGGTGCTGAAGTAGAATAACAATAGAAAATCATGATAAAATAAAATTAAATAAAAAATTAAGGAGAATTAAAACATGGCAAAAACTTATATTTTCGGTCATAAAAATCCAGATACAGATGCAATCTCATCAGCTATTATTATGGCAGATTTTGAACAACAAACAGGAAATACAGACGCAACACCTTATCGTTTAGGCGAAGTAGGACCTGAAACTCAATATGCATTAAATCATTTTAATGTAGACACACCAGAATTACTTAGTGATGATTTAAATAATCAAAATGTTATCTTAGTTGACCATAATGAATTCCAACAAAGTGCTGATACAATTGATAAGTCATCAATTCAACATGTCGTTGACCATCATAGAATTTCAAACTTTGAAACTGCAGGACCATTATATTACCGTGCTGAGCCAGTAGGTTGTACTGCAACAATCTTATACAAAATGTACAAAGAACGTGGTTTTGAAATCAAACCTGAAATTGCTGGTTTAATGATTTCTGCTATCATTTCAGATAGCTTACTATTTAAATCACCAACTTGTACACAAGAAGATATTGACGCTGCTGAAGCTTTAAAATCAATTGCAGATGTTGACTTAGAATCTTATGGTTTAGAAATGTTAAAAGCAGGTGCTTCAACAACTGACAAAACTGCATCTGAGCTATTAAATATGGATGCAAAATCATTTAATATGGGTGACTATATTACACGTATCGGTCAAGTTAATACTGTAGATATTGATGAAGTATTCCAACGTCAAGAAGAGTTAGAAAAAGCAATGTTAGAAGTAAGTACAAATGAAAAATATGATTTATTTGTACTGCTTGTAACTGATATCATCAACAGTGATTCTAAAATTTTAGTTGTTGGTGCTGAAAAAGATAAAGTAGGCAACGCATTCAACGTTAAACTAGACAATAATACTGCATTTTTACCAGGTGTTGTATCTCGTAAAAAACAAGTTGTACCACAAATTACAGAAGCTTTAAGCTAATCTCATACTTTATCAATATATAACACTATATAGTAAAAACTTAAATAGTTTACTATATAGAAAAACTGGGACATAATAATAATTATGTTCCAGTTTTTTATCCATCTTTTTAAACTATCTAAATCATCAATATACTAGGAGGAATAATATTTGAATTCAATAGAACAATCTTTCCACAATAGTAAACAATATTTTAATACTCATGAAACCAAATCACTTAAATTTAGAAAAAAACAACTCAAACAGTTAAGTAAGAGTATTAAAAATTATGAAAATGACTTACTTGAAGCTTTTCAAAAAGATTTAGGTAAAAATAAAGTAGAAGCCTACGCAACTGAGATTGGCTTTACATTAAAAAATATTAAATCAGCTCGTAAAGAACTAAAAAATTGGGCCAAAACCAAACAAGTCAATACACCCTTATTTATGTTTCCTACCAAAAGTTACATTATGAAAGAACCTTATGGCACAGTGCTAATTATTGGACCTTTTAATTATCCATTCCAATTGTTAATAGAACCGTTGATTGGTGCAATTGCTGCAGGAAACACTATAATACTAAAACCCTCTGAATTCACACCGAATGTATCTGATGTCATACAGCAAATCATTTCCGACGCCTTTGATCCTGAGTATATTAATATCATTCAAGGAAATGCTGATACAACTCAGTCTTTACTTCATTTACCTTTTGATTATATTTTCTTCACAGGTAGTGAGCAAGTTGGACGCATCGTATATAGTGCTGCAAGCAAAAACTTAACGCCTGTAACTTTAGAATTAGGTGGAAAGTCACCTGCAATCATTGACGAAAGTGCAAATATTAAAGTTGCAAGTGAACGTATTTGTTTTGGTAAGTTTACAAATGCTGGACAAACTTGTGTTGCACCGGATTACTTACTGGTAAATCGTAAAGTAAAAGATGAGCTCATCAGTGCATTAAAAAAGACAATAACTGAATTTTATGGTACAAATATTCAAGATAGTCCAGACTTTGGACGTATTGTAAACAAAAAACATTATCACCGTTTAAATGAATTGTTAAATATTCATCACCCTGAGATTACTTTTGGTGGTCAAACTGATATTGATGAAAATTTTATTGCACCTACTATCTTAGACGGTACTACTTTCGATTCAAAAATTATGGAAAATGAAATTTTCGGACCAATTTTACCTATTATAGCTTACGATGATTTTGACGAAGCAATTGATTTAATACGTACTAAACCTAAACCACTTAGCCTTTATTTATTTAGTGAAGATGAAAACAGTTCAGAGAGAATACTAAATGAATTATCCTTTGGTGGTGGTGCAATCAATGATACCTTAATGCATTTAGCAAACCCTAATTTACCTTTTGGTGGTGTTGGTGCTTCCGGTATAGGAAAATACCATGGAAAATATTCTTTTGATACTTTTAGTCATGATAAATCATATATTTTTAAATCTACAAGGTTGGAATCAAGCCTATTGTTCCCTCCTTACAAAGGAAAATTTAAATATATTAAAGCATTCTTCAACAAATAATATTTTAATATAGTAAATCCCGAAAACTAAGCTAAGTTTTCGGGATTTTTATCATTTATTTTATTTTAAAAACTGAACACAAACACCTTCTGGTGCATTTTTGTTGTCATCTGCTTTCTCTAATTTTCCAGTAACTTTGTCTCTCTTAAATACAACAACTTCATAATCACCCTCTTGGTGGGCGCAAACTAAGAAGTCATCTGATCCAGTAATATTAAAATCACGAGGAAATGCTCCTCCACTTGCCACTATATCTACGAGTGAAATTGTTGAGCCATTGTCTCCAAGTTTGAAGATAGCAATACTATCATGTCCTCTATTACTAATATATAAGAACTTTTGATCGTGAGATAATCTTACTGCAGCTAACTTGGTTGCACCTTCAAAATTTTCGGGTATTGTTGCATGGCGCTCAATTTCTGAGAATTCACCATTTTCGTATTCCATAACACTTACAATATTTGATAATTCGTGTACAACATAAGCGATTTTCCCATTTTCATGGAAAGCAATATGCCGTGGTCCATCTCCTGGCTCAAAGTCATATACTGCATATTCACTGTATCCATTATCTCCAAATTCATACGTTACAATCTTATCTGTCCCTAAATCCATAGCCACCACATATTTTTCATCTGGTGTTATACCAAGGTAATGGACATGAGGTTGTTCTTGTCTTTCTAAAGGACCTGTTGGGTAATCATGTGTTAACTCTTGAATTAAACGAATAACTTCACCAGTAGTCGGATTCGCTTCATAAATACGAGCCAGTCCTGCACCATAAACTGCTTCAAAAATGTATTTTCCATTTGGCGAAACTGAAACATAACATCCGCTACCTTTTGTTGAAGCTAAACATTTATTAATAAAGCTAATTTTGCCATCTTGGTCTATTTTAAAACTTGCGATACCACAGTCTTCGCCTTCACGTGTGACAGCATATAAAAATGAGTCATGCTGATTCACGTATGTTGATGCTTCTAATTCATAACCTGTTTCTACCTCAACAATCGTTCCTGTTTGTTCATCTAATTCGAAACGGTAAATGCCCTTCCCCTCTTTTTTCGTATATGAACCGATATATCCTACTGTAGTCATGTAAACCCCTCCATATAATGATACTTTCATTTTAATAAATATTAATGCTAAATGACAATATAATGGTTTTAGTGCTAATACGCGATTATACATCATCTCATTGTAACCTATATGACAAAAATAACTTTTACTTTTATTAAACTAATTTATCTTAATTAAACATATCATTTTCTAGCTTTCACTTTAATTATTATCTGCTTTCTTTTATAAATCAGGTCAGTTTTCAGACGTTACGCTAACATTTTATTAAATATTGAAAAATAACTTGCAATAATACGAACAAATGTTCTATTATTGAATTGAGGTGATTAGATGCTTTCAAATGAATATAATAATAAAGAAACTGATTATAGAAAAATACCTAGGGAAAAATTAAATCCTAATATTCCACAAGGACGCGGAATGGTTAAGTGGGCACCATTTACAACGTTACCCGAACAATTTGAGGCAGTACAACAACATATCATTGATCAAAATAAAATTGACCGTCCTATTTTATCAGACGATCAATTAAATGAACTTAATATTCAACTACATCAAGCACTACATGCAAATATACCAGTGGATATCGAATATTATAAGAATGGTTGGCTAGAATATATCACATTGGAAATTAAAAATATTGATATGCTTCATATGTACTTAGAGGGATATCCACTTGCCAATTCAAACACAATAAAGCTATCACTTTTTGATATCACAAACATAAACCTAAAGCATCAACCAACATCGTACTAAAAGTCAGTTATTGCACACATGTCATTCGCAGTCTTCCGACTGCATAAGCCTCCGTAGCATCTGCTTTCGGCAGTTCCTTTACTTTGGTTCGCAGTCTTCCGACTGCATAAGCCTCCGTAGCATCTGCTTTCAGCAGTTCTTTTACTTTGGTTCGCAGTCTTCCGACTGCATAAGCCTCCGTAGCATCTGCTTTCGGCAGATGAACGGAGGCTAAAAAAATAGAACACTTAAAAGTGTTCTATCAGTAATTAATTATTAGATTCGATGTCTGAAACGATTTCTTTTGTTTTATTTTCGATATCTTCAAAGTCTTTTTTGAAGATATAAGCGAATACAACAGCACCTATTCCTGCTGCTAACGATACAGTAAGAATTGTACCGAATACAAATTTAAATAAACCTTTAATAAAATTCCACATTCTGTTTCACCTCAATAATTTATTAACATGTCTAACAATTATGATAGCATACTTAAAGACATCAATAAATATATACCCTTTTTCAAATAAATTATTCTAAGGATTCATAATATAAAATTACATTATAAATATACTAAATAACCATTATAACTTAAATAGTTTGAAAAGAATTGGAATTTAATAACCATTTGAAGTAAACATGATACTACTATAAAATAATCATTAGATATTAATTACCCCACCAAGTTGATAGAGCATCTCTTAATTGTCCATAGTAATTTAACATAATCATCACCTCATTCAACTAAATTAAGATTTAGTTTTAAAAGTTAATTTTATGATAACTTCCACAGAACAGTAATACAATTAACATGACGTTACAATGAGATAACATTATTGTAAGGTTACACTTAACATAGGAGTTTTTTTATGCAAAAAGTACAATCAGATATTTTAACGCACCGAGGATCACATTTTGATTTAGGCGTCAAAACTGCTAAATGGATGCAGCAAACACCAATGCTAAAAAATAGAGAAAAAGAATGGAAAAAACGCATGCCTAGATTTGATATAAATATTAAAGAAACATATGAAATTTTCCAAATATATGCCCCACAAATTTGGGAAGAAATAAAAGGTATGCAAGAAGTTTTGAATCTCCCTACCAAACAAATGATATTAAACTTCGGACATTACCGTTTTACACCATTAAAAAATAGCGGTTGCACTGTCTTTTTAGGAAATGATTACATGGTACGCAATTACGACTACCATCCTGCCACTTATGATGGACGATATTTATTATTTCAACCAAATGATGGTGGTTTAGCACAGGTTGGGCCAACTTCGCGTGTAACTGGAAGAATGGATGGAATGAACGAAGCTGGGCTGTCTATGGGTTACAATTTCATGCACCGTAAACATCCTGGAGACGGTTTTGTATGTTATATGATAGGTAGAATTATTCTACAGTATTGTAAAACTGTACCAGAAGCAATACAACTATTAAAGGAAATCCCACATAGAAGTTCATTTAGCTACATTGTTATGGATAAAAATCTAGATCATGCAATTATTGAAGTTACACCCCGTTCAATTAACGTGCGCTATGACCAAACTTGTACGAATCACTTTAAATTATTAACACATGAAAATAGAAATTATACAGCAGAATCAGAGGCGCGTTTAGAACGGCTTATTAAACATAAACCAGCACACCTAAATAAAGCAGAAGCTTTTAAATTATTTAATAACCCTCAATATAACATTTATAGCAAGCTTTTTAGAAGTTGGTCAGGAACAATACATACGAGTATGTATGAACCACAGACTTTAACTGCATATATTGCAATCGGTGAAAATAAACATCCGACCAAAATAAACTTTGCAAACTGGCTTAATGGGCAAGCTTTATCTACAGACACACTTTTTGGTCAATTAGATACCGAATTAACCTTTGCAACTTATTAGACTATACAAAAGGAGTGAAACAGAGATCTAATTTTATTAAAAAGATTTTATTGTCTCTCTCCTAGCAATGATGATTAAAATCGAAAAAAGTACAAAATGAGTACCTGGGCTGAATCTTATACATAAGGCTCACTAACAATATGAAAAAATCTGGGACGAGTCAATGATGTCCCAGATTCTATAAAAGTAATTAATCAATCACTATATCTCCGTCAGTGGTATATAACTCTAAAATATTATCCCCATTTCCTATTTTTTGATTCACAAAATGCTTATTGTTAACTTTTTCATCTCCATGAAATGGATATAACTTTAGAAGCGTATTTTTCGGCGCCGCTTTATAACTAATATTAATATCACCTTTTTTAGCAGAAGCCTTAAAATTTGAATCGATTTCTGTATTAGATAAGTTTATGCTTCCATTATTTACTAATAACACAGACGCTTGGATAAGAGTATTTTCACTATTTATTCTGGCATTTTCAGTTTTAATATTAGCATTATTTATTTCACTATTTTTAAACGTTATAGCTGAATTTAGTCCTTTATACCTTAACTTTTCAAACTTAGATTCATTTACAAACACCTTACCTCCATTTTTATGCTTTTTTGAAAAATCTGCATCATTTACATTTAATTGTTTAACCGTTATAGTGTTATATTTACTTGAAACATGCAGTTCATTTAATTTTTCTTCAGGTAAAGTGATAATTAAGTTATCCTCAAAGTTTCTAAAAGGATTGTAATTTAAACCATAATGGTTTTCTAGTTTTTCAGTCTCTTTAACTTTCAACGTTTTATCATGATTGCTAATATCAAGATTTCTTTTACCTTTATATCTCACTGACGTTTTATCTCCAGCTTTAATTAAAACTTTACAATTTTCAGTTAAAACATCTAAATTTTTAATATCTTTTGAATCTAATACTTTATTAACACTATTTAATTTTTCATTTTGCTTTTCAAAACCGAACCATGTAACACTTCCTAAAAGAAAGCACGTTATAAATAAAGTTAATCCACCTAAAAATAACCGCTTCATAAATCTACACTTCCTTTAATTGTTCGGATATTCCATCTTAAGTATTTTAAGATTAAACGATAAACAAGTTGAGCTAGTTTAGCTATAATTACAAATAAAACAATACCTAACCCTGTAAAAGAAAAAGCAAAAAAATAATTACTTATCGCAAGACTAATCATGTGATTCAATAATCCATGAACAATTAACAATATAGGGCTAATAGTTAAGAAAAACGCAACGAGTAATAAGCCACACATAAATACAGCTAATATTACCATAGGTATCAAAATAATAACTAATGACAAAATCCCCATACCTAGAGAAGCCATTATTGCTCTGACAATATTTTTAGTACTTGGTCTATATTCGGCAGATACAATAGCATTTTTTGCCATTATCTGTTTACCAATCTGCTTTGGCGATTCTAAAGCTCCAATGATTTGGTATTCATTTTTCCCATTGTTTTCTTGTTCAAAAAAATACTGCTCATATTCATACATCACTTTATCTCGTTCATTTCGAGGTAGGTTTTCTAATTCTTGTTCTAACGCATTTAAAAATGTGATTTTATCCAAGTTATCTACCGCCATTCAAATTGTAAGATTTCATCTATTTCTATTTCAATTCAAAACATGGCAAACCGATAAGGCATGTCATTACCAAATTTAATAATACAAATTTCAACGCTCTAATTTCATCATTTCTATGTATAACAAACACTTTAATATATTCATCATCTAAATGTTGCGTTAAGATTATTAAGTAAACATAATCTAACATATCAAAGATTCAATGATTAAATATAATAAATTTAATGTTTAAATATTATTAGTTAAAAACTAATATCAAAAAGTTATGTAATCCAATGTTGTTTTACACTATTCATACTAAATTAATATAGCATAATCATTTAGTATTTTCATTTAAAACAAATATTAAAACTTATTACTTTTCTAAGTATTAAAAATTTTCTTTCATTAAAAATTGTTGCTATAATAATAGCTAATAAATTAAAGGGGGAAAAATAATGACAAGTTTAGAAACTTATTTCAAAAACAGTCAGCCACTTGATCAGTACATTGAGGATATGACTGAAAACCAAGAAAATTTACTTACAATTTATAAATCATTCTCACTTCCTCAAGATGATGAACGTCTTGAAAAAATCAAATCTTTACCTTACAGCAAAGTGCTTGTAATAACAGAAGATTGGTGCGGAGATGCTATGATGAATCTTCCTATTCTAAAACATATTAGTGAAGCATTACACTTGGAAGTCAGAGTATTCCATCGCGATGAAAATACTGATTTAATAGATCAATACTTAACAAATGGCACGGCTAGATCTATTCCAATATTTGTCTTTCTAAATGATGATTTTGAACAACAAACTGTTTGGGGCCCTCGTGCTAGACAAGTCCAAAACTTTGTAGATGACACGCGCTCAAAATTACCTGAAAAAGACGACCCTACATTTAAAGACAAATCAGCAGAAACACACACAATTATTGCAAATCGTTACAAAACAGACTCACAAATGTGGAAACATGTTTACGATTCAATCTTAGATAAATTAATCACTAAATAATTAAACACGTATGAATTGGATGAGCTTTACTACAATTCATACGTGTTTTTATTGAAGTTTAATTTCTACTATTAAATATCTTTTTTAGATGCATAGAATAGATTAATAATAAATAAAATAACAATTGAAGCTGAGGTAATAAACCATTGCCAATTACTGAATGTATAATCTCCAGAAGTCGTTTTCGATGTTAAATAACTAAATGGAATATATTTTAATGAGTCTTGTATGTTATCTCCAATTTTTGGAATCATTGGTAAGAAAGGCTCTGCAAAAGGCACAATCAATACTAAGAAAATTCCTAATGTGAAAATAAGCGCTGTTTTAGGCACTACTAATGCAAATAAATATAATAGTAATCCAAAGAATAAATGGAACATTAGGAAAAACCATAGTAATTCAAAAATTTTATCCATTTTAATATTTTTACCATCTACAATACCTTGAACAATTAAAACAAATGCAACAAGAATAGCTGTTATTAATATAGCAATTAGTATAATAGAAACAACTTTTGCAACAACATAACCCACACGACTCGATGTTTTATTCATATATAATTGAATCGTACCTTGAGAAATATCACGTGTAATTGTTTTAATTACAAAAAGTAGACCCATAATAGAAAAGAACCAACTACCAATTGAAAGTAATGTATTACCATTCATTTCATCAGATTGTTGAACAAATAAAATTGTAAATCCAATCATTGGTAAAATCGTCAATAATAATGCTAAGTAAGTTAAAGGACTTTTAAATATACTAATCAAGTCATATTTTACGAGTTGTATACTGTTCATTATTGGCCACCTTTCTGATTGATATTAAAGTACGTATCACGTAACGAACTTTTACGTGTTTCAATAAATTCAGGAAAAATTTCTTTACTTGCTAACCCTCGTAATATGTCTTTATAGCTTTTTTGAGCCTTTAATATAACTTCTCCTGTTTCTTTTTGAGACTGTATAACATCAAAATGTTCATTTAAATAAGCTAATCCTGCCTCAAAGTCACCTGCTTCAAGATTCAATACCGTAGAATCTGTTGGAGCACCTTCTTTCATATCAACATCTTGTACAAATGTTCCATCTCTTAAAAAGACTGCTCTATCACAAATTAACTCTATGTCTTCAAGTTTATGACTTGAAATCAAGATTTTCATATCTAGTTCTTGAACAAGTGATTGTATCGTTTTTAAAACATCAATTGAACCGTCAGGATCCATTCCATTTGTTGGTTCATCTAAAATTAAATATTTGGGCTTATTCATTAAAGACACTGCAATAGCTAACTTTTGTTTCATACCCATTGAATATTTTTTAATTTTCTTTTTTATATAACCGCGCATTCCAAATGCATCGATAATTTGATCAGCATACTTTTTATCAAATCCTTTTCCTAACACATTTGCAAAAAGCTTCAAGTTATATAAGCCAGATTTATTATCATATAATTTAGGATGCTCAATTAAATAACCTACGTTTTCTTTATTACTTAGTTGAACTTCACCTTTATAATTTACAATGTTGCCATTCATCACTTTCATTAAAGTGGTTTTACCCACTCCATTTTTACCTATTAAACCAACAATTTGACTATGGCCAAAATCAAAATCAATATGGTCTAATACGTTATTACTACCATATGTTTTAGTAATTTGTTTTAACTGCATAATGCGCCTCCTTTAAAGTTAATTTAGCTTTCTATATTGAATGATATAATTTATTCCTAAAAATATAACACTTAGTGACAAAAAGCCATAGTTAAAGAAATTTTTAAAATATTTTAAATGTTCAAAGTCATAATCAAATAGTAATGAACAACCGATAATGATAATTGCAATGACAAACGGTAAGAAAATTAACATCCCTAGCACGTAAGGAATAAATGAAATATATTCTGCCTTTTGTTCTGTATAACGCTTAAATCCTAATGGTATGGCAAAGAAGTTGATGGCAATATAAGAAAATGGCAATGTGAAGTTAATGTTAATTGTATTATTTGTATAGTTATCATTGGAAATACCATATAAAGATAAAATGCCTGCACCAATAAAAGTAAATACCAAAACAGTTATATAGTTCGCATTTAATAAAGATAATTTAGAAACCGGTAAACTAGCAAAAAAGTCATAGGATTGTTTGTGTCCTAGCTTTTTATTAAAACGAAAAACATGTCCTGAATCTAAAACTGAAATAACTACCAGTACCATAACAAGTGCAGAATAAATCACTTTATTCATCAAGGTGTCATGATTCAAAATTAATTGTAAAGGCGAAATAACAAGTAAAACTGCATATAAAACAATCGTCCATTTACGTAACTTAAGGTTTCGAATAAGTAAATTTTTCATCTTATACCTCCCGCGTTGTTAATTATTAGAAAGGCCCTAATCATTCTTTTGGGTACCTTTTTCGAGGTAAACCATTAAGTCTTCAATTGTTGGACTAGTGATTGCAACGGCGTTTCCAAATATTTCATAAAACACATTGGCTTGAGTTGTTAGTGCAGTATAACCCGTTTTATTACTTTCAAAGTATTGAGTTAATTGCCTTAACTCTTCATCAATTTGATCGGAATCACCTTTGACAATTTTAAACTGATTTAAAAGTTTATCTAAAAAATCATTCAAAACAACTTCTCCATCTTTAATATAGACTAAATAATCAGCAATTTTTTCCAAATCAGAAATAATATGTGTTGATAAAAAAACAGTCTTTTTCTCATCAATAAGTTCTTTTTGAATGATATCTAAAACTTCATTTCTAACAATAGGATCTAGGCCTGAAGTAGGTTCATCTAAAATAAATAATTCCGCTTGATGGCTAAATGCGATTGCAATAGATAACTTCATCTTCATTCCTGTTGAAAATGTTTTAATCTTTTTATTAAAAGGTAAACCAAACAACTCAACATAATGTTTAAAAATATCATGACTCCAATAACTATAAAATGGCGCAATATAACTTTCTGTTTTCTTTATTGTCCATTTATCATTAAGATATAACTCAGAATAAATAAAACCAATTTTATCTTTTATTGCTACAGCATTATTTTTCATTTTTTGGTTAAAAACGAATATTTCACCATCATTAGGTTCAATTAAATCCATGATTAACCTGATAATTGTCGTTTTACCAACACCATTTGCTCCGATAAAACCAGTTACAAATCCTTGAGGGACTTTAAATGAAATATCATTTAATTGAAATTCTTTAAAATGATAATTAATGTTTTTCAATTCTATTGCATTCATTCGTCGTCCTCCTCATAAATCAACGCTAATATTTCTTGTAACTCTGACAAAGTCATCCCAATGGTCTTGGCTTCTTTACTCATTGATTTAGCTAAGGATTCTATAACTATAAATTGTTTTTCTTTTAAAATTGAACTGTCCTGCTCCTTCACAAATGTACCTTTTCCTCTTATAGTAAAAACAAAACCATCTTTTTCTAAATCTTCGTAGGCACGTTTTGTGGTGATTACACTGACACTTAAATCCTGTGCTAATTCTCTCATTGAAGGCAAATGTTCTCCAGGAGCAACGTATCCTTTTAAAATGTTCTCTTTTACTTGTTGTTTGATTTGCTCATAAATCGGCCTTTCACTACTATTTTTTAAAAGTATTTTCATTAACGTCCTCCCTCATAACTGTATATACACAATATATACAATATATACACACTTGTAAAGTCAAAATTTCATTTTAAATAAAAATTTACAGTGATTGAAAATTTTGTTTTAAATATTAAAACCAATAACTATATCGTTTAAAATAAAAAAGGCTAACCCACATAAAAAATGGGTAGCCTTACTCTTAGTAAGAAAGAAATTGTTGTCTCTATCTTACTATTTATTTCCTTTTATGATTTTGGTTATTTCTTTTGCGTCTATCATTACTTCTATTTATAAATGCACATATCATAAACATAATTGCTGCAATTAATAATTTTATGCCTGAATTTTCATGACCAGTAGCTTGCAAATAATAACCAACGACAAACAATACAATAGCAATAACCACAAATATTTTTGTTAAATGCTTCACTATACTCACCTCAAATAATTATATTGTATCAAAATTTACTCGCAATTTCTAAAACTCATTCGTATTATTTCTATTTAAATTTATTATTTTATTAATTTCCATTACACGCAATAGAATATATTGTTTGCAGTTTATACTTGGTGGTGCTAAAATATAATTGTATCCACGAATTATACTACACAACCCCAAGTCTGCGCTATCAGACTTGGGGTTTTTTGTGTAAGGCCACCTATTTGTCTTTCCACTTATCTTCTAACCAAACACGGAATACAACAAGTAAGCCACCTGTTATTAAAGTTACTAAAATTTCTTGCCACCACGTAATCATACTACACCCCCCACAAAAAAGTACCATGTAGGATTTTGATGGCCTATCTATATTCTAACATAAATAAGAACACATGTTCGTATAAAATGACCATAAATTTATATTTTTCTTATAAAATGTTTAGAACGCTTTAATTTTGACTGATTTCAAGATAATATAGTTATATCATTTAAAAAGTAAAGAGAGGTTAACAAACTATGAATCCTTTAGCTTTAGATTTAAACGAACAATTATCTAAATCCAATCCAGAAATCGCAGATATGCTTTCTGATTTAGGCAAATTAATGTATTATCCAAAAGGCATTTTATCACAATCTGCAGAAGCGAAAGCTACTAAGTATAATGCCACAATTGGTATGGCAACATATAAAGATAGTAAAATGTATGCTGAAACGTTAAATGATATGTTCAATCATTTAGAACCAAATGACATCTTTCCGTACGCACCTCCTCAAGGTTTAGAAGCACTTCGCGATTTATGGCAACAAAAAATGTTGAAAGACAATCCTGATTTAACTGCGAATCACATGACAAGACCTATTGTTACAAATGCATTGACACACGGTCTATCTATTGTGGGAGATATGTTTGTTGATAGCGGAGACACAATTTTACTACCATCACATAATTGGGGTAACTATAAATTAGTATATAGTACAAGACATAGTGCTGAAATTGAAACATATGATATCTTCGATGAGCATGGACATTTCACCACTGAACAACTTGTTCATACTTTAGAACAATATAACAAAGATAAAGTTATTTTAATCCTGAATTATCCTAATAACCCAACTGGCTATACGCCTACTAAAGATGAAGTAGCCGTTATTGTCGATGCCATCAAATCACTTGCAGAGCGTGGCACTAATGTTATTGCATTAATAGACGACGCTTACTATGGTTTATTCTATGAAGATGTTTACACGCAATCTCTATTTACTGCATTAACAAATTTACATTTGCCTAATTTATTACCTATCCGCTTAGATGGAGCTACTAAAGAATTCTTTGCATGGGGGTTACGTGTTGGATTTATTAGTTTTGGTGTGAACGATCCTATTACAAAACAAGTCTTAGAAGCCAAAGTAAAAGGGTTAATTAGAAGTAATATTTCTAGTGGACCAATGCCTTCTCAAAGTGCAGTTAAATATGTACTTGAAAACCATGATCAATTTGACAAAGAGATTCAAAAGAATATAGATACATTAAATGCAAGATACCAAACTACAAAATCTGTTGTTTATGACGAAAAATATTCAACATATTGGCAACCCTATGATTTTAACTCTGGATACTTTATGGCGCTTAAAGTTAAAAATGTTAATCCAGAACAGTTACGTAAGCATTTAATCGAAAATTATTCTATTGGTGTAATTGCATTAAATGATTCTGACATTAGAATTGCTTTTAGTTGTGTAGAAAAAGATGATATCCCTCATGTCTTTGATTCAATAGCTAAAGCCATTTCTGATTTACAAAATGTATAAAAAAGTCACTGGGACATAAAGTTCTTGGACAAGTAAAAAAGGGCAATTTCTATTGAAATCATATAGAAATTGCCCTTTTCAATATTGTGTTAATTATAGTTAGCTCATTGAGCTACTACCTGGTTTGATATAGAGCCTTGTTTTTTAAAGTATTTTAATGTGGAATTACATGTGAATGAGTTGTATTCTAGCGAGACGCTTGGGGGAACAAGATAAGCTGAAGATCACAGGATGAAGCTGCCCCCCCTAAGAAAGCGAGTCAACAATACGAAATACTGAAGAATAAAGAAGCACGCAGATGGATTAAATTATATCATTAAATCATCTGTGTGCTATTTTTCTAGGATTTATATATCAGTATCTATTTAATTTATTGCTTTTGTTTTAAAACACGAGACATTTCTTCAATTTTACCAGCATGTAAAGGAATATGAATGGCATTTAATACCAACAATTCGTCTAACGTATTACAACCTGCAATGGTTTCAGTTAATTCTGCTTGTAGTTCTTCATCTGAAATTTTTTGAGCACGCTCTGGTAAGGTTTGTAAATCGTTCAAGATTTCATCTATTTTTGGTACTGTTTCATCTCCCCAATTTTCTGGTGAGGATCCATAACCAAATAAACGCGTGTATTTCTCTACATCTACTGTATTTTTATCATATAAAGATAATGCAGATTCAAATATAGTTAAAACATGACCATATTGCCAATGTATTGTATTTGGGAATAAATCAATTTTATCGTCCAATACTTGATCATTACTCCAATTATCATAACCTGAAATTAAATAATTAACACCCATATCAATAACATCATATACTGATTTCTTTGTCATAATTTAATCCCCTCCACTCTTCAAATATCGTGCAACTTAAATATAATGTTACTATAAAAACGTACATCCACTCTCTACCCTTTTATTTAATACTTATTCACATAAGTAAAATTATTATAAACAATGTATATTTTAATTATTAATATCTAATCCACTGATTCAAAATTTAGATATAATTTATAATCAAAAAGCATACACTGACACCTTTGTATTATCACTAGTAAATCTCCAGTTTAATAACACGTTTGTTTTGCTTTAACTTATACTATGATATATAAAAAAGACGTTTCTCAAAAAATTTGTTTAAATGAGAAACGTCCATGAGTATCTTCTATAAAGTTTGTTTTTAATTTTTATATTATTTCGTCATATCAACCAACTAAACATAGATGTGATAAATATTTTACATCATGCCTGGCATGCCACCCATACCTGGTTGCGGTTCATTGTTATTTTCTTCAGGAATATTAGCAACAACTGCTTCTGTTGTTAAGAACATAGCTGCAACACTTGCTGCGTGTTGAAGTGATGAGCGTGTTACTTTAGTTGGATCTACAATACCAGCTTCAAGCATATTCACCCATTCATTAGTAGCAGCATTAAAGCCAACGCCTACTTCTGAATTTTTAAGTCTTTCAACTATAATTGAGCCTTCTAAGCCAGCATTTTCTGCTATTTGACGTACAGGTGCTTCTAGAGCTTTTAAGACGATATTAACCCCTGTAGCTACGTCGCCTTCAGCTTCAATTTTTGATACTTCATCAAAAATGTTCATAAATGCTGTACCACCGCCTGCTACAATCCCTTCTTCAACGGCAGCTCTTGTAGAGTTTAAAGCATCTTCAATACGTAATTTACGCTCTTTTAACTCTGTTTCACTTGCTGCGCCAACTTTAATTACTGCAACACCGCCTGCTAATTTCGCTAAGCGTTCCTGTAATTTTTCTCTATCAAAATCAGAGTCAGTTTCATCAATTTGTGCTTTGATTTGACTTACTCTTGCATCGATATTGTTTTGATCACCATCACCATCGACAACTGTCGTATTGTCTTTAGTAATTTCAGCTTTATTAGCAGTACCAAGCATATCAATTGTTGCATCTTTAAGTTCTAAGCCTAAATCGTCAGTAATCACTTGTGCACCTGTTAAAATTGCTAAATCTTCTAACATTGCTTTGCGACGATCGCCAAATCCAGGCGCTTTTACTGCAACTGCTGTAAACGTGCCACGCATGCGGTTTAATACTATATTTGTTAATGCATCGCCTTCAACATCGTCAGCTACTATTAAAATTGGACGGTTAGCTTGAACTACTTGTTCCAATAACGGTAAAATATCTTGGAAAGATGAAATCTTTTTATCTGTAATTAAAATATATGGTCTTTCTAACTCTGCAACCATTTTATCTGAATCTGTGACCATATATGGAGATTGATAACCTCTGTCGAATTGCATACCTTCTACAACTTCTAATTCGGTATTAAAGCCACTTGATTCTTCAATTGTAATCACACCATCATTTCCAACTTTTTCCATTGCTTCAGAAATATATTTACCAATTTCTTCATCAGCTGCTGAAATAGAACCAACTTGTGCTATTTCATTTTTATTATCTACATTTTGTGAAATTTCATGTAAAGCTTCAATTGCTACTTCTACAGCTTTGTCAATACCTTGACGTAGTCCAACTGGATTAGCACCGCTTGTAACATTTTTCAAACCTTCTTGAATCATTGCTTGTGCTAATACAGTAGCTGTAGTTGTACCGTCTCCAGCGATTTCATTTGTCTTGTTCGCTACTTCTTGTACTAATTTAGCACCCATATTTTCATAAGGATCTTCTAATTCAATTTCTTTTGCAATTGTTACACCGTCATTAGTAATTAATGGTGAAGTGTATTCTTTATCTAATACAACATTACGTCCTTTAGGACCAATTGTAACTTTGACAGCATTTGCTAATTTATCTACACCTCTTAGCATAGATTGACGTGCATCTTCAGAGAACTTTAAATCTTTAGCCATATTTCTTAACCTCCATGTTGTTAGTATATTTTATCGTAGTTATAATTTTTATTATTCAATAATTGCTAAAATATCATCTTCGTTTAGAATTAAATATGTTTCGTCTCCACGTTTAACTTCTGTGCCAGCGTATTGTTGAAAAACAACGTTATTGCCTTCATTCACTTCAGGAGCAACTCGAGAACCATCTTTTAAAATACGTCCTGCACCTACTGCAATTATCGTACCTTCATTTGACTTCTCTTTAGCGCTATCTGTTAATACAATACCACTTTTTGTTGTTTGCTCTTGTTCTATTTTTTGAATAATTACTCGGTTACCTAATGGTTTTAACATTGATTGTTCCTCCTTAGAATTGGAAATCTTTAGCACTTTATTACCTTGAGTGCTAATCTATTTTCTATAATAATCAAAGTTGGTCAATATTTCAAGTTAAAACCATCGTTGTATATTTTGTGTATGAACATAATTTACGCTAAAATAAGATATAAACTATTTTTGGAGGTTCATTATGTCTCGTTTGTGGGTATCCATATTGACATTAGTTATTTATGGTCTAGCACAATATGGTGTTTTATTTTTACATATGGCTGGTTTTTTCAGCAATTTAAGTGGTAAATCGTTAATGTTTACCAATATTTATACACAAGTGATTTTATTTATAATTGCATCCATCATTATCATTATAATCAATAATTTCATTGCTAATCCAACACAGTTAGAACAACAAGCAAAAGAGAAGAAACGCTACGCAATACTATGGGCATTCGTTGGATATGTTAGTGTTATGGTTTATCAAATCATTGCTAATTTAATTAATATGTTTGTATTAGGTGGACCGCAATCAAGTCCAAATACAGAAAGGTTAATGAAAGTCGCTCAAGATATACCTGTCTTCATTATTTTAATTTCAATTGTAGGCCCAATTCTTGAAGAATATGTGTTTAGAAAAGTTATCTTTGGTGAGTTATATCAATTTATGAAAGGTAATAAGACCCTAAAATTCATTGTAGCTTCGGTAGTAAGTTCTATTATATTTAGTGCTGCACACGGTGACCCAGCTTTCTTCATCATTTACTTTGGTATGGGAATGATTTTTTCAGGATTATATGCATTTACTAAGCGCATATGGGTTCCTATTGCTGTACATATGATGCAAAATGGTTTTGTAGTAATTATTCAAGTTTTAATTGGACCAGAAAAAATAAAAGAGTTACAAGAAACTACTTCATTTATTTTTAATCTTATTGTTTAACTAACATTTTATTATAAAATAAGAAAATAGTTACATTCTCAAAATAAAGGGTTAATCCATCTTATGAAATGGATTAACCCTTTTTATATTTTAGTTATTCATTATTTTTGTTTTTACGATGAACAAAGTAACCAACTACGACACCTACAAAGATAATAAAAATAGCTGTTATTAAAGCAAATAATATACGTTCAAATTTTATATCAATAGTATTTTTTGAATCTTTATCTGCAGTTTCAGTCATTTCTTCATCGCCACTAGAATGATACTCATATTTACCTGTAGCACTTTCCGTTTTTGGATTTTTCAAATCTGGCATAGAGCCAATTTCACCTGTAATCAAAGCTAAAACTTGATTATCTAAATTTTTATAATAATCCTGCGATTTTAATGGGTTAAAATACTGAAATTTAAAATAATTCGTTCCTTTCTGTAACTCATTTAAAAAAGCATTATCATCAAATCGTTGTGGTCTTAATATGGATAAAATTTCTCTATTAGAAATTTTTTCTTCACCATTGTTTAATTGTTTTACTTGGTTTACAACAAAAGGATTATATTTAAATGAACCGGTAGACATTTGGTTAAATCTATTTAAAATTTGACGGTCACTTTTTGTATGCGTCGACGCTTGATTTGTATCTTCTTTAACTGCTAAATCTCCATAATTAAAATCACTTTGATATTTATTTGATTGTGCATTTTCACTTGACCCTTTTAAGTTCGGACGCGCAGAATATGATGGTTTGATTGGTTTTGTTGGTTGATACGCATCTCCATTACCACTCTCATGATTTCCATTACTTGGTGTATTGGGATAATGAGAGTTTGACGGTGGTGTCAAATTAGGTCGGTCAGGCTTTGTCGGT
>NZ_JAESLN010000026.1:0-26522 GCF_017892645.1 Staphylococcus sp. GDY8P54P
ATATCCTTCTTCATATAAGCTAAAAGCTTTTTGATAAGTTTCAGGTGATAATTTTCTATGAGTCATAAAAAAGCTCCCTTCAAAGTTTACATTTTTAAGTGTCTACTTTGAAGGGAGCATATCAATTTTTGCGGATTAGTCCTTTTTTTGAACGTGAGATTTTGGGCTGCGTCATTACAAATATTTAATTACTATGGAATTTTGCTTCCATTCTATAAATTCTTGAACCTCTGTCTGAAAACTTGCGCTCATATTCTGTTTCAATATTATTTTCTTTTTCTTCTTGATGCAAGTTCAAATTTATTTTTGTAAAATACATACCAAATTGGGACATACTTTCTAAGCTATAGGCAAATAATCCTCTATTATCTGTTTTAAAATGAATCTCACCATCTGTTTTTAACACTTGTTTATACAAAGATAAAAACGTATGATACGTCAATCTACGCTTAGTATGTCTTCTTTTCGGCCAAGGATCAGAAAAATTTAAATAAATACGTGAAATTTCACCATCTTTAAAGTATTCATTTAATTCTATCGCATCGTTACATATCAATTTAATATTCGTTAGATTTTGCTCTCTCACTTTATCTAACACTTTGACCATTACATTTTTTTCACGTTCCATAGATATAAAATTAATTTCAGGTCTTTGTGCAGCAAGTGTTGTTATAAATTGTCCCATGCCGGAACCAATTTCAATATAAATTGGTTGTTCTTTGTCAAACCACTCACTTATATGTCCTGAATGGCTGCCATCTGTGTCTACAATATCAGGATGCGATTTTAAATAATCTTCTGCCCATGGCTTGTAACGCATTCTCATTTTCTTGATAACTCCTTATATAAATGCATTGTTATTCATTACTTGGTTTAAGAACTTCAGCCACATATTCATATCTTTATAGCGTTTTTGTTCTTCATACCACTGAACCATACCAATAGATTGTACAGCAGTATACCATTTCATTCTTTTTTGCAAGTCTATAGAATCTTTCGTACCGTAATCATTTAACCACTGAGGCCATTTATTTTCAGGAACGTAATTGTATAGCAGCATGCCTAAATCAATTGCTGGATCTGCAATCATTGCACCTTCCCAATCCACTAAAAATAGTTCATCGTGGTCAGACAACAACCAATTATTATGATTGACATCTCCATGGACAACTGTAAAAAATCTAGGGTCAAGACTTGGCATATGATCTTCTAAATAAGTTAATGCCTTTCGCACCACATGGTGTGTTAACACTTCTCTAGATAATGAGGCGTTTATTTTATTCAACAAAATATCAGGCGTAATAGGATACATTTCCATACGCTTCAACATATTCAAAAGTGTTTTTGAACTATGTATTTTTTTCAATAAATTAGCTACTCGTTGTTCATACATCTCATCAAAAGTTAACTCTCTGCCATTTTTCCAATGCTGCGCCGTCACGACTTCCCCAGTCTCTATTCGTTTCGTCCATACGAGCTTAGGTACAATACCTTCAGCAGACAAGGCTGCAATAAATGGGTTTGAATTTCGTTTTAAAAACAATTTCTGCCCATCTTGTTCAGCCATATATGCTTCTCCAGATGCACCACCTGCTGAATCAAGTGTCCACCCTAATTGATAAAACTGCTCCAACACGTTCACCTCACTTTCAATTAGAAAATGGCTCCAGAAAACAGATTTCGAGAGCCAAATATAATCATTTTCTAATACACACACTTTTAAACTTAAAACTCTATATTACTGTCATTATATGATAACGACCATTTTGTCCCATAGAATCAAGTTTTTATATTTAAATATGAAATACTGTATCGAGATTGATAATAACTTTAACATCATATCATATATCATCTCGTAACAGTATTTTTTTCGAAAAATTCCTTTAGTTTTTTTAAATGAAATTTCATGTCTCAATTTCAAGTCTCATAGAAGATTTTATAATGTTTAAGGATTTATTTCAACCAATAATGAGAAACAAAAAGTCACATTTTACTACAGTATTTTTCTATAATTTTTAAATCGGCTCAGTTAGCATTATAACATAATTTAGCTTTGGTAAAAGTTACATTTTATTTCCTTTTATGGAAAATATTAACTATCTGTGTCAATGTATCTATTAAATCCTTCTTGTAACGATTTCGTTATTGGTCCAACTTCTCCGTCTCCTACTTGTTCACCATCTAATTTTACGACTGGCATTACTTCAATAGATGTACTAGACACAATAATTTCATCTGCATTTCTTAAAAAATCTACAGTAAATGTACCTTCATTAAACGGTATACCTTTTTCTTGAGCAATATCTTTTATGACCATACGTGTAATACCATTCAATATATAATTATTTACTGGATGTGTATAGATTTCTCCAGCTTTAATAGCATAAACATTGCTTGATGATCCTTCAGTAACAATATCACCTCTATGTTGAATAGCCTCTTGAGCGTTATATTTAACTGCACGCTCTTTAGCCAACACATTGCCAAGTAAATTCAAGCTTTTAATATCACATCTTAACCAACGAATATCTTCAGTTGTAATCGCATTAATACCTTCTTCTAATAAATTATATGGACGATCGTAAGTTTTAGTAAATGCCATCACATTTGCTTCTACTGATGGCGTAGGAAATGCATGGTCACGAGGGGCTGCTCCACGTGTAACTTGTATATATACGCCACCATTAACGACACCATTCGCTGCTAATAATTCTTGGATTAATTCTGTAAGCTCTTCTACATTATATTTCAATTCTAAACCTATTTCTTTAGCACTTCTCAAAAGTCTTTCAAAATGTGGTTTTGCAGTAAAAATATTATTGTTGTATGTTCTAATATATTCATATATACCGTCACCAAATACATAACCACGATCATTGTATGGTACGCATGCATCTTGTTCGTCTACTAAATGTTCATTAATAAGTACTTTTGTCATCATCATTCCTCCACACATAGAGCATATAAAGCTTCTAAATAAATACTAGTTGCATTGAATAATTGTTTTTTCGTAATATACTCATTTTTTTGATGCATTAAATCTTCTGAATCATTAAACATAGCACCAAATGCGACACCTTTATCTAAATTTCGAGCATAAGTTCCACCACCAATTGTGTATGGTTCAGTTTGGTCACCTGTTTGATTACGATATGTTTTCACTAAAGTTTGTACGAAAGGATCATTTTTATCCACATAGTGAGGTGTTTGATTTTTACCTAATGCTATAGAAAAACCAAGTTCCTGAATCTCACCTTTAAAACGAGTCATGGCTTCTTCAAATTCAAAACCTTGCGGATATCTTAAATTAATACCGAATTGACCACCATTTTGATTATCATATGAAATGATACCTATATTTGTAGTTACATCTCCCATAACATCTGTGTGGAATTTCATTCCCATTTTTTCACCGAAATGAGAGTTGAATAAATACTGTTCACTAAATTGAGTGAAATTTTCAGCAGTTTTGTCTAAACCTAATTGGGCTAAGAAATGTAATAAGTACAATCCAGCGTTCACACCAATAGATGGATCCATACCATGTACAGCTTTACCGTATGCTTTAAGCACTAATACGCCACTATCAACGATACTTTCACCATTTATATTATGATCAGATAGAAATTGTTCGAATTTTTGAATGACGTCAGTCATATTTTCTTTAACCGCAAGTTTACCAATTGCTTCGTCAGGTACCATGTTATAACGTTGACCTGATGTAAAAGAAATAAGTTCGTATTCTGGTTCATCTTTATCTTCAGCTTTTTCATTTTGAACCACATCAAAAGTACTAATACCCTTTTCACCGTGTATTGCTGGGAATTCAGCATCAGGTGCAAACCCTAAAGTTGGCATTTCTTCAGTTTTAAAATAACGCTCTGTACATTTCCAATCTGACTCTTCATCAGTACCTATAATGATATGTATACGCTTTTTCCAATTAACTTTCATATCGTTCAATATTTTCACGGCATAATATGCGGCAATTGTTGGCCCTTTGTCATCTAGTGTGCCCCTTGCAATAACCTTATCTTCAGTTACAACCGGATCAAAAGGATTAGTATCCCAACCATCACCAGCTGGCACTACATCAACATGACATAAAATCCCCATAACATCTTCGCCTTCACCAGCTTCAATACGCCCTGCAATATGTTCAACATCGTGAGTATCAAATCCATCACGTTCAGCAATTTCGTACATATAATCTAATGCTTTACGTGGTCCAGGTCCGACTGGATTATCTGAAGAAATTTCATTATCATCTCTCACACTTTCAATAGATAATAAGCCTTTTAAATCATTTATAATATCTGTTTCGTATTCTTTCACTTTTTCTTTCCACATTTAGCATCAACTTCCTTTTTAATACTTATATAATTAATATTTTACATGAAGTAGTACAGAAACTACAGCGAGATGTGATTATTATTTTAAAAAATTCACTGTATAATTAAATGAAAAACAGTTTAAAACCTTTCATATACCTAACTTTCAATTTCTGTATTAATATATATAAAAACCTAGTTCAAAACAATGAACTAGGTAAAAAAATCAAATGTATAATTGCTTATTTATTTTTATTGTTTTTGAGCTCGTCTTCAGTAACGACGCGAAGATTATTTGAAGGGTCAGCAGCACCTTCATCTGTAAATCTTGCTTCCTCAACATGCTCTTCGTCTTCAGATTCACCCTTAAAACGTTCTTTTTGTTCGTTAATAAAACCTTTAGGATCTTGTTTTACTTTTGAAGCATAACCTTTAGGATCTTGTTTTACTTCATTATAAGTTTCATTTGCTTTTGAACTAATCTGACTAGCGATGTCTTTGGCGTTTTGTTTATAAGATTCAGGATTTGATTTATATTTGCTATATTCATCCTTTAATTTATCTCTATTCTCTTTTTTAGAAAGAACAACTGCAGCAGCTGCGCCTCCAACACCTAAAATTGCTTTTAATAATTTTGACATAATAACACCTCTTTATTATTTTAATCCTAATTGTTTAAAATCTATTTGAGTTAAATGGCGATACTCACCTGGCGCTAAAGATTCATCCAGTTTTAATTCACCAATGCTAATGCGTTTCAATTCTAAAACTTCATTATCTATAGCATGAAACATGCGTTTAACTTGATGATATCTTCCTTCATAAATTGTGACAAATGATTTATATGCTTCATCACTTTTTACTAAAGTCGCAGGCTTTGCCAAACCCTCATTCAATTCAATACCCATTTTAAACGATTTTATATCATTATTTGTAATATTTTTTTGGGAAATTACCTCATAGGTTTTAGATACGTGTTTCGTTGGGCTCATTAGTTCATGGTTAAAAGTGCCATCATTCGTAATTAATAACAAACCCGAAGTATCTTTATCTAAGCGACCAACTGGAAACATATCTAAAAAACGGTACGGTTCAACTAAGTCCACAACTGTTTGATGTTGCTCATCCTCTGTTGCAGATACGTAACCTTTAGGCTTATTTAACATTAGATAGACTTTATCAATATAGTGAATTGTTTCATTGTTTTTCTGTACTTCATCAGTTTCTGGATTTATTTGTTTTTTAGGAGATTTTTCTATTTTATTATTAACTGTAATAATACCTTTTTTCAATAATTGTTTAACTTCTGTACGTGTTCCTACACCCATATTAGCTAAAAATTTATCTAATCTCATTTTATAATCCCTAATTTACGTCTGAGTTTATTTGGAATATCTCCTAAAAATTGGTCAGCAAGTTTCGTCTTCATCGTAATACCACCGTAAACAATCATACCTACTATGACACTGATAATTAAAATTGCTAAAGCACCAAATTTAGTTTGCGGAGAAATAACCATTTGTAATAAAAACGATGATAATTCAACTACGACCATCATTAACAAGCCATATAAGAAAATTTTACCAAAATGTAACCACGTTTCTGAGAAGTCAAAACTCGCATATTTTTTAAGTATATAAAAATTACAGATAACAGCAAATAGTAACGCTATCGCCGTACTTAAAATTGCTCCAGCAGTATGGAATGCCATAATCAATGGCGTATTTAGTATCACTTTTAATACTACTGCCGCTAAAATTACAAAGACTGTTAACTTTTGTTTATCAATACCTTGCAGCATAGAAGCTGTTACACTTAACAATCCAATTAAAATAGCAACAGGTGCATAATAAAATAACAATTGACTACCATCGACATTATAACTATAAAAGACAGTATACAATGGTAGCGCTAAAGCCATAATTCCCAGACTTGCAGGGACTGTAATATACATTAACACCCCTAATGATGTTCGAATCTGTCTGTGCATTTCTTTTAATTCACCAGATTCATACGTCTTAGTAATAAATGGAATTAAACTCACTGCAAAACCAGCAGATAATGACGTTGGAATCATTACTATTTTATTTGTCGTCATGTTTAAAATAGTAAAGAAATAGTCATGTAAACGACTTGGTACTCCAGCCAAATCTAAGGCACCATTATGTGTAAACTGATCTACTAAATTAAATAGTGGGAAATTTAAACTAACAATTACAAATGGGATGCTATAAGAAATAATTTCTTTATACATTTTTCCATAAGATACAGAAATATCAGAAGTATCCGTTGCCACCATTTTTTCAATGTTAGGCTTTCTCTTTCTCCAGTAATACCATAAGGTGAATATCCCTGCAATCGCACCTACTGCAGCAGCAAATGTTGCTATACCATTGGCCTGTAACACACTTCCACCAAAAACATTCAGAACTAGATAACTTCCTACTAAAATAAATAAAATACGTGCGATTTGTTCAATAACTTCTGATACAGCAGTTGGACCCATTGATTTATAACCTTGGAACACACCACGCCATGTAGCCAGTAATGGGATAAATATGACTACCATACTGATAATTCTAATAATCCATGTGATGTCAGCGACGGACCAGCCACCCTTAGCACCAGATTCATGGGCTAAAGTAATTGTGGCAATGCTCGGTGCTAATAAATATAAAATGAAAAATCCAATAAATCCTGTTATAGTCATAACTATAAAGCTTGATTTATATAATTTTTCACTGACTTTATACGCCCCTAAAGCATTATATTTAGACACATATTTAGACGCCGCTAATGGCACCCCAGCAGTTGCAACTGCAATGGCAATATTATACGGCGTATATGCATAGTTAAAAGGCGCCAATTTTTCTTCTCCACCAATTATGGAATAAAAAGGAATAATATATAAAACACCCAAGACTTTAGTAATCAATATACTAAGGGTGATTAAAAAGGTACCCCTAACTAATTCTTTACTTTCACTCATTCAGATCTTCCTATCTCAAATTTAATTTTTACAATCATAACTTTAATCATAACGTTATAAACACTTTTTTTCAAAACTATATTACTATAAACTATAAAATAACACTATTTAGTAAAGTGAGGCAATCAAATGTACCAAACAATTATAATTGGCGGTGGACCTAGTGGTTTAATGGCTGCTGCCGCAGCAAGTCAACATAGTGATAAAGTCCTTCTCATTGAAAAGAAAAAAGGGCTCGGACGCAAATTAAAAATCTCAGGAGGTGGACGTTGTAACGTCACAAATCGTTTACCGTATGAAGAGATAATTAAAAATATACCAGGAAATGGAAAATTTTTATATAGTCCTTTTTCCGTATTTGACAATGAATCTATTATTCACTTTTTCGAATCACGTGGAGTTGTACTCAAAGAAGAAGATCATGGACGTATGTTTCCTGTTTCTAATAAAGCACAGGATGTTGTAGATGCGTTAATTCGTACGATTGAAAAAAATAATGTAACTGTAAAAGAGGAAACGTCAGTACACGCTATTGAACATACACCTCAACAGACATTCAAAGTCTTTTTAGGTAATCAACAAGCAATTGAAACGAATAGTTTGATTATCGCTACAGGTGGCACGAGTGTACCAAAGACCGGTTCGACTGGTGATGGTTATAAATTCGCTGAACACTTTGGACATACAATTACAGAACTTTTCCCAACTGAAGTACCAATTACGTCATCCGAGCAATTTATTAAAAACAAAAGATTAAAAGGATTAAGTTTAAAAAATGTTGCGTTATCTGTATTGAAGAAAAATGGTAAAAAGCGCGTCACACATCAAATGGACATGATATTTACTCATTTCGGAATCAGTGGCCCTGCCTCATTAAGATGCAGCCAATTTGTATATAAAGAACAAAAAAACCAAAAACGAGAAGATATCGAAATGCAATTAGATGCTTTTCCAGAACTCAGTTTTGCACAATTAGAAGACAAAGTACGTAAATTATTAAAAGATACGCCAGATAAATATGTAAAAAATAGCTTACACGGTTTAATTGAAGAACGTTATCTATTATATATGTTAGAGTTAGCAGATATTTCAGAAACATTAACAGCACATCATATCTCTAATGAACAATTTAATACATTGATTACTTTATTGAAAGGTTTTATTTTTAAAGTTAATGGAACACTATCAATTGAAAAAGCTTTCGTAACTGGCGGAGGGGTCTCTCTTAAAGAAATCGAACCCAAAACAATGATGTCAAAATTAACGCCAGGATTATTTATGTGTGGTGAACTGCTCGATATCCATGGTTATACAGGTGGCTATAATATTACTAGCGCTTTAGTTACAGGTCATATATCAGGAACAAATGCAAGTAAATTTCAACATTAAACCTATCAATTTGTGATCTACTAGACCAACTACGCACTGTTAAAACAAATTCATTTTTAATGTTTTGTATTTTCTATGCGCTTGAGTCACCGAATGTTATAATACTTAAGTCGCCTACTCTCAGGCGTCAATAGACGTAGAGAGGAGGTGTATTTTGTGATTGATATCTTTGTTCATTTCATGACTGCTGTTATCAGTGGTTGTATCGTTACGTTATTTGCGTACTGGCTGCGCAATCGTAATGACAAATAATACAGGCGACATTTAGCCAACACCAAAAAACCCCCTCACTACTCGCAATAGTGAGGGGGTTTGGTGTATCTGTATTGATATCTTTGTTAAATATATTATAACACTAAACTTGCATAAAATGCAAAATCATCGTTTGATTTTGCTCGATCAAAAGATTAAATACTTTTAATTTCTAAACCTTCATCGCCCCACGCATCCATGCCACCTTCAACATTGACTGCGTGAATGCCATTGCGTTCTAAATATTGGACGACTTGTGCACTTCTGCCACCAGCTTTACAAATAATATAATACGTTTCTTCTGAATTAAAGTGACTTAAATTATCAGGAATTTTATCCATAGGTATCGTTTCTGCATCTGGTATGACACCCATTGCTGTTTCTTCATCAGTTCTTACATCTACGACATGAACAGGATTAGAATTTAAAATTTTTGATTTCAATTCATCTATAGTAATTGTTTCCATAATATATACGCCCCTTTTGTGTTATTTGGCAACAATATTAACAAGTTTTTGAGGCACCGCAATCACTTTTTTAATATCCTTGCCTTCTATTTCAGCTTTGATATTTTCGTTACCTAATGCTACTGTTTCCATTTCTTCTTTTGAAAGATCTTTAGAAACTTTAATTTTGGCACGAACTTTACCATTTACTTGAACGACAATTTCCACTTCATCATCGACTAATAATGTTTCATCATAAGAAGGCCATGGTTGATAAGTAATCGTTTCTTCATGTCCTAAACGCGCCCATAATTCTTCACCTATATGAGGTGCGATTGGCGCTAACATTTTAATAAATCCTTCAATATATGGTTTATAAATCTCATCAACTTTATAGCAATCATTTATAAATACCATTAGCTGACTAATTGCCGTATTGAAATTTAATGTTTCAAAGTCTTCCGAAACTTTTTTCACAGTTTGGTGGTAACTTTTATCTAAAGCTTTATTATTAGTATTGACTACTTTATCTGTGATTAAACCGTCTTCTGTAATTAAAAGTCTCCAAATTCTGTCTAAGAAACGTCTTGAACCGTCTAATCCTTTATCACTCCATGCAATTGCAGCATCTAGTGGACCCATGAACATTTCATATAGACGTAACGTATCAGCACCATGTGATTTGATTATATCATCTGGATTAATAACATTACCTTTAGATTTGCTCATTTTTTCATTACCTTCACCTAAAATCATGCCTTGGTTAAATAATTTTTGGAATGGTTCTTTGGTAGGCACTACACCTAAATCATACAAGACCTTATGCCAAAATCTAGCGTACAATAAGTGTAACACTGCATGTTCAACACCACCAATATATAAATCCACAGGCAACCAATGTTTTAACTTTTCAGGATCAGCTAACATCTGTTCATTATCTGGGTCAATAAAGCGTAAATAATACCAACAACTACCTGCCCATTGTGGCATTGTATTTGTTTCACGACGTCCTTTCATCCCAGTTTCTTCATCAATAACATTAACAAATTCATCTATATTAGCTAATGGCGATTCACCTGTACCAGAAGGTTTAATTTCGTCTGTCTCAGGTAAAAGTAAAGGTAATTCATCTTCAGGAACCGTTGTCATCGTACCATCTTCCCAATGTATAACAGGAATAGGTTCGCCCCAATAACGTTGACGACTAAATAACCAATCTCTCAGTTTATAATTGACTTTTCTTGTACCAGCATTGTTTTGTTCTAAAAGTGTAATAGCTTTTTCAATCGCTTCTTGATTATATAAACCATTTAATTCTTGTGAATTAATATGAGGCCCATCGCCATCATAAGCTGCTTCAGATAGGTCTCCACCTTCAATTATTGCTTTAATTGGTAAATCAAAAGCTTTTGCAAATTCATAGTCTCTTTGGTCTCCGCTAGGAACTGCCATAACAGCGCCTGTACCATATGAAGATAAAACATAATCAGCAATCCAAATCGGCGTTTTTTCTCCTGATAAAGGATTAAATGCATACGCTCCAGTAAACACACCAGATTTTTCTTTAGCTAATCCAGTACGTTCTAAGTCTGATTTCATTGCCGCTTCTTGTTGATATTTCTCAACACTTTCTTGATGTTCTGATGTAGTAATTTTATTTACGAGTTCATGTTCAGGACTTAACACTAAGAATGTTGCACCATAAATAGTGTCTGGGCGTGTTGTAAACACTTCAATTTGATCATTGAAATTTTCTACATTAAATCTTACAGATGCGCCTTCTGATCGTCCAATCCAATTACGTTGCATGTCTTTTAAAGATTCAGGCCAATCTAAATCATCTAAATCTTCAAGTAATCTGTCTGCATATTCAGTAATTCTAAGTACCCATTGTTTCATTGGTCTTCTATAAACAGGATGTCCGCCACGTTCAGAAACACCATCGATTACTTCTTCATTTGACAATACAGTACCTAACGCAGGACACCAGTTCACTGCTACTTCATCAACATAAGCAAGTCCCTTATTATATAATTGAATGAATATCCATTGTGTCCATTTATAATATTCTGGGTCTGTTGTATTAACTTCACGATCCCAATCATAACTAAATCCTAATTCCTTAATTTGTCGTTTAAAAGTTTGGATATTTTGTTTTGTGAATTCACGAGGATCATTACCTGTATCAAGTGCATATTGTTCAGCTGGTAAACCAAAAGCATCCCAACCCATTGGATGTAATACATTATATCCTTGCATTCGTTTGTATCTTGAAATAATATCAGTAGCTGTATAGCCTTCAGGATGGCCTACATGTAGTCCTGCACCTGATGGATAAGGGAACATATCAAGTGCATAAAATTTTTTCTGGCCTAAATTATCTTCAGTTTTGAACGTTTTATAGTTTTCCCAATAATTCTGCCATTTTCTTTCAATTTCATTATGATTGTAATTCACTTCATTTCCTCCTGTTCAATAATAAAAAGACACCTCAAACTATTATATAATAGGGACGATGATTTTCACCGCGGTACCACCCTGTTTCACTAAATGTGCGCTCATTTTAATTAATAGTTAGAGATGTCATTCATTCACTTTAAGTCCTGGTAAGTTCACTTGAGGCTTTACGCTAGGTTCCACCCACCCTAGCTCTCTGTCGAAAAGCTTTCAAATTACTACTCCTATACTCTTCTTATGATATTTGAAAAAACCCTTTATTTCAAGTATAAAGTTGATTTACAAAACTCGCCTTTATGTTTATATAAAATTATTTAAACTATACAGAAAATATTATTAATTCAATAACCATTTCTCGCTACATCATTAATGCTTATTTTTAATCTCATGTACCATGATTGCTCTGTAACAAAAATAAATGAAATCTACATTATGGGTTCAATATTATATTAAATATCCTTTGGTAATTTGCGATCATAAAATGTTAAAAATATAAGTGATAAAACTAACAATGAAATCATGCTTAAAAACATGATTTGCATGTTAAACATATCAACAACAACACCACCAATAAGAGGACCAAATGCTTTACCAACTGTAGCTGCAGAATTAACGTAACCTTGGAATGAACCTTCTTTCCCATTTGGTGCAAGTTGATTTGCAATTGTCGGAACTGCTGGCCAAACAAACATTTCACCCAATGTTAATATAACCATACCTACCATAAATACAGAAAATTGTTCAGCAAAACTTGTGACAAAGAAAGAGATAATAAAAATACCTATACCAACATACATTTGATGCTTTAAATTTCCTTTTAATAATCTGATTATTGGAATGATTAATGGTTGTGCAACTAATATCATAATACCGTTGACAGTCCACAATAAACTGTATTGGCCCATAGAGATATTTAGCTCTTGAGTAAATGAAGCAATCGTACTTTCCCATTGAATATAAGCAATCCAACAAATGCTAAACATGACACACAGCAAAGTTAATGCAATGAATTGTGGTCTGTACGCTTTATCTAATAAACTCATGGCATCATTTGATTTAACTTTAATGTCCAATTTAATATTAAATTGGCTAATTGCGACTATGGCAAATGCAATATACATTAATAAATTAGCTATAAATATATAATTAAAACTTAATTCTGCCACAAAGCCACCAGATGCTGCACCAATCGCCACTCCTAAATTTTGAGCTAAATATATCGCATTAAAAGTTTGTCTACCACCTTGCGGCCAAACTGCACCTGCTAACGCATAAATTGCTGGGACAATCATGCCACCGCCAAAGCCTAGACAGACTAACCATACTGCATACCATGGCCATCCGTGGAAAAAATTCAACAATGTTGTACTACTTAAACAGATCACAGTTCCAATCATAATTGTCCGATAACCACCCAATTTATCAAATAGATTACCACCTAATAAATTGCCAATGACCATACCAAATGAATTAATCATTAATACTAACCCAGCCATTGTTAAACTTTTGTCTAATTCTTCATTCATATATATTGTATTTAATGGCCATAAAAAACTTGAGCCTGTGATATTTAATGCCATACCAATCACCAACCACCACACTGATTTTGGCATATTCATAACCATAAGCTCCTTTCTAATTTTAAATTTCTGTTTTTACTCTAAACACTATATCATTAAAATATGTTAAAATCTTTAACTAGAATGAATTTAGAAAGGAAAATGTTATATGGGACAATTCTTCCCTTACGCATTCGAGAATAAACGATATCATACTTGGAATTACCATTTGAAAAATAAATTTGGCCAAAAAATCTTTAAAGTTGCAATTGACGGAGGATTTGATTGCCCAAATAGAGATGGCACAGTTGCACATGGTGGCTGTACGTTTTGTTCTGCAGCAGGAAGTGGGGATTTTGCAGGAGATCGTGTAGACCCGATAGATGTGCAATTCCAACAAATCAAAGATAGAATGCATGAAAAATGGCATGAAGGTCAGTATATTGCTTATTTCCAAGCATTTACTAACACACATGCGCCAGTTGAAGTATTAAGAGAAAAGTACGAAACTGCATTAAAAGAACCTGGAGTTGTAGGATTATCTATTGGAACACGCCCTGACTGCTTACCGGATGATGTTGTCGAATACTTAGCTGAATTGAACGAACGTACCTATTTATGGGTTGAATTAGGTCTACAGACAGTACATCAAAAAACATCAGATTTGATTAATCGTGCACATGATATGAAAACGTATTACGAAGGTGTAGCTAAGCTACGTAAACATAACATAAACGTGTGTACACATATCATTAACGGTCTTCCTGAAGAAGACTATGACATGATGATGGAAACAGCTAAAGAAGTAGCACAAATGGATGTCCAAGGCATTAAAATACACTTGTTACACCTACTTAAAGGTACACCAATGGTAAAACAATACGAAAAAGGCATGCTCGAATTCATGTCTCAAGACGATTATACAAATTTAGTTTGTGATCAACTAGAAATTTTACCAAAAGAAATGATTGTCCATCGAATTACTGGTGATGGTCCGATTGACTTAATGGTTGGCCCTATGTGGAGTATCAACAAATGGGAAGTATTAAACGAAATTGATGATGAATTAGCACGCAGAAATTCTTATCAAGGAAAATACTATGAATCGACGATTAAATCATGAAACTAGAACGGATTTTACCATTTTCTAAAACGCTATTACGACAACATATCAACAAAGACAGCATTGTGATTGATGCCACTTGTGGTAATGGTCATGACACTGAATTTTTAGCACAACAAGTCCCAAATGGTAAAGTGTATGCTTTTGATATTCAAGAAGTTGCAATTCAAAATACGAGCAACAAGACAAACGCATTTAAAAATGTACACTTAATTCAAGATAGTCATGCTAAAGTAAAGCAATATATACAAAGTAATGAAATTGGACAAATTGATGCAGCCATTTTTAATTTAGGCTATTTACCTAAAGGCGACAAATCAATTGTGACAATCCCCAGCAGTACTTTAACAGCTATAGATGAAATATTTGATATATTGGCAACAGAAGGCATAATTGTACTAGTAATATATCACGGACATGATGAGGGCAAAATTGAACGTGATGCATTATTAAATTATCTTCAACATTTTGATCAAAACAAAGCACACATATTACAATATCAATTTATTAATCAAAAAAATAATGCACCATTTCTATGTGCAATTGAAAAAAGATAAAGTATATTAAAAATAAAAATGCATCTCCATTTATATGGAGATGCATTTTTACTTTAGTATAGATATTGATTACCTAATACTATATTGGGTCTAACTTCTCATTTTGTAACTATAATTATTCCCTATAATTTTAAGATAGATTTAAGACTAGATTGTATAGTAGATGATTTTTCACTTATTTCTGCTTTAAAACAATTTAAAAGTTCTTCCCTTTGATCTTTTAAATCCTCATTGAAATGTATAATTACCGTACGTTCATCGTTCACAGGTCTTTCTTTAATAATCCACGCTTTCTCAACTAAATCATTATACGTTCTTGTACGTTTATAAGATTTTATTTTAACATAATTATCCATTTCTTTAAGCGTCATTGATCCTTCTTCCCAAAGTGTTAAAAGAATTAAAATTTCTTCTTTTGACATTTTATATTGTTTCTGTACTTTTTCAAAGATTTCTTCAATATCTTTAAGTACATATTCCAATCTAAGGACACTATCTACCATATCAGCAATTGTCTTCCCCATAGAAATATCCCCCAATCATAATATAAAGTTAAACATGTAAAATTAATTTACCAAAAATTCATTCAATGCAAAATTTATTCATATCGGAATAAATTTTGATATTTTCAATAAAATTAATCTTATATACAGTTTAAAATTAAATTATGAATTATGCAATTAGTTGTTTGATTTTATTTTGCATATCTTTCAAAATTATGGCAGAATTTTCAAACTTTTCACTTTCTTCACTATTTAATTGCGTTTCATATACTTTAACTGCACCATTTCTATTAATTAATGTAGGCACTCCAATATAAACATCTTCTTGTTTATATTCGCCTTCTAAATAACTAGAAACTGGCAAGACTACATTTTGATTTTTTAAAATTGCTTGTGTAATACGTACCAATCCCATTGCTATGCCATAATAAGTTGCCCCTTTTGATTGGATAATCTCATAAGCAGCATCTCTTGTGTTGGTAAATATTTCATCTATTCTATGTTGTTTATCAGGGTTATCATTTAATAAATTGTATAATGGTTGACCAGCAATATTAGCTTGTGACCATATCGCTAATTCAGAATCTCCATGTTCACCAATAATTTGTGCATCCACACTCCAAGGGGACACACCAAATTCTTGTGCTAGTTCAAATTTAAATCGTGCGGTATCTAGTATTGTACCTGATCCAATCACTTGAGCTTTCGGTAATCCTGAAACTTTTTGTGTTACATAGGATAATACATCCACTGGATTTGTTGCTATAAGGAAAATGCCATTAAAGCCTGTGCTCATAATTTTAGTGACAATATCTTTAAATATTTTTGTATTTTTTTCTACTAAATCTAATCTCGTTTCGCCTGGTTTTTGTGCAGCTCCTGCAGTAATGACAATTAAGTCAGCATTACTACAATCTTCATAACTACCAGCTTTTACTTTTACTGGTGAATCACCGTATGGAGCACTATGATTTAAATCTGCAACATCGCCTTTAACTTTTGCTTCATCTAAATCAATTATTACTAATTCATCAGCTAAACCTTGTGCAACTACTGCGAAAGCATAACTTGATCCAACTGCTCCATCACCTATTAAAACTACTTTATTCCCTTTTTCAATTTTCATGCTAAGTCGCTCCTTTTAATTCAAAGTAAATATTACTAAAGATTAATGTGATTTTTTTCACAATATAAATATAACAATTATTATTTTAAAAATCAATGTTTATTGTGATTTTTTTCACATTATTTTTTATAAATAAAAGAGTGTCAATAAAATCAACGACAGATTAAATTTATTCACTCTTTTTATCAATGATTGTTAAGTCATAATTGTATCAATTAGATGGTTGTTAACACTTATTAAGCATTTCATAAAATGATACTCAAGATCCGATACCATCATTTATTATATAAATTATGAAAGTTCATTTTCATCATGTACAATAAAACCAATATTACTAGCGCTATTATTAAGAAATGCTAGAACATAGCGCATTACGTCATCTCTTTCAGGTTCATTATGTATTTCATGATTCAACCCAGGCCAAGCTTTAAAATATAACTCTTCTGTAGTAATTTTTTCTTTAATTAAACTCATAGTAGAAATATCAGACACTTTATCTTCTAGTCCATACATTAATAATAAAGGAAGTGGTTTAATATCTTTTAAATGTGTAACAGTTTCTTTCATGATTTCAATGATTTGTTTATACCAATGATACGTAACTTTCTGAAGCATGAGTTGGTCCGCTTTTGCCTCTTCAATAACCTCCTCATTACGTGTTAAATCTTCAATTGTAATACCTATTTTAAATCTTGTATCTTTAGTTAATTTTCCTACATTCGACACAATTTTATCTTTTCTAGTTTTTTTATTTTTCTTGAATTCTAATAATGGAGAAATCAACATTAGCCCCTCAATAGGCACTTCCACTTTTTCAAGTAAATTTAAAATGATAAGCCCACCAAGGCCTACACCTAAAAAATAAGTCGGAAGTTTATACTCATTAGCTATTCTAATCCATTCAAGCACATGTTCATGGTATACTTCGAAGTTTGCTATTTGTCCTTTATTAGCACGTGTAGTTTGACCTTGTCCAGGCAAATCACCCATGATTACATGGTAGCCATTTCTACGAAGCATTGTTATAACATATGCATATCTACCTGTATGTTCGAGCATGTTATGGGCGATTACAATGACACCCTTTGCCTCGTTTTCTGTTTCCCATTTCCACATATTCCATACTTCCCCTTCTACAATAATTTCAATAACTACATTGTATCAAAATATGATGTACTTTTTCCATTTTTAACGCATAAATCATACTGTTATGTGTGCCTATAACTTTATAATTATAACTCATAGCTAAAGCGTGAGACAATGTTATCGTGTAGTATATAATATTTAGTGTAATAAATTTTATTGTAAACGATTTCATTACTATTAGATTCATGCTACACTATTATTGAAAGAACAGCTATAAGCAGAATGGGAGGAATTAATATGCCAATTGTGAAAAATTTTTTTATAGGATTATCTAACAATCCATTTTTAAATAAAGCAGCTAAGGAAATTGGTCCTATGTTCGGTGCCAAGAAAGTAGTTGCAGGGAACACTATTCCAGAATTAGTGGACACAATTGAACGTTTAAATAACAAAGGGATTACTGTCACAGTAGATTGTCTTGGTGAATTTGTTTTAAATGAAGGTGAGGCAATACAAGCAAAAGACCAAATATTAGAAGTGATGTATGCTATCAACAATCATAATTTAGATGGTCATATGTCTATCAAAATCAGCCAATTAGGTTCTGAGTTTGACATTGATCTTGCTTATCGTAATTTACGTGAAATATTACTTAAAGCTAACGATTTTGGTAATATGCATATTAATATAGACACTGAAAAATATGATAGCTTATTTGATATTACACAAGTTTTAGACCGATTAAAAGGCGAATTTAAAAATGTAGGAACTGTTATACAAGGATATTTATATAAAGCAGATGCACTCGTCGATAAATACCCAGAATTACGATTACGTATGGTCAAAGGTGCATATAAAGAAAATGAAAACATCGCCTATCAAACTAAAGAAGAAATTGACGATAATTACATACGCTTAATTAAAAAGCGACTGTTAAATGCGAAAAATGTCACTTCTATTGCTACACATGATGATGCTATCATCACACATATTAAACAGTTTATTAAAGACAATAATATTGAAAAAGATAACTATGAATTTCAGATGTTGTATGGTTTCCGCTCAGAATTGGCAGAATCACTAGCGCGCGAAGGCAATCATTTCTGTATCTATGTTCCATACGGTGATGATTGGTTTAGTTACTTTATGAGAAGATTAGCAGAACGACCTCAAAATTTAAATCTAATGTTTTTAGAAATTATGAAACCCGAAGTGTTGAAAAAAATGGGAGTAGTCGTTGGAGCTCTGTCAACTATTGGAGCTTTAAGTGCATGGCTATACAAAAAATTTAAAAAATAAAAATTTTATGATTAAAGTGTATGTAATTTAAACCTTTTCAAAACATTGTTAGATTAATCAAATGTAATATCATATTTATGAATAAGTGAATGATTACGGATTATGCAAACGATATTTATAGTCCAAGTATGACGAGCAAAAACAAAAATTTAAAACAAAAGAGGCTGGGACATAAATCCCCTTTCTCAAAATTATTTTGTTTGAATCATATAGTTCTTTGACAAATATGACGTATTTTAGCAAGTCTCTCGAAGTATAGGACAAGCTGCTACAGGCTAAAGCTGTCCCCAAAGAAAGCGAGCCAACAATATGAAGTATTGAATAAAAAGACGCACTCAGATGAATTGAATTAAATCATCTGAGTGCTATTTTTTTGGATTTATATGCCTGACTCTTATTTTGAGCAGAGGAAATGATATCTAGAGTTCTGACCTAATTTTTATTTTTAAATGACATTACTAATTATTACTTGAATCATTAAATTTTTTTCAATAAATTTGCCATTTCTATAGCACTTACTGCTGCTTCAGACCCTTTGTTTCCTGCTTTTGTACCTGCACGTTCTACAGCTTGTTCAATATTTTCAGTTGTTAAAATTCCAAAGATAACTGGTGTATCTGAAATATCATTCGCTTTTGAAACACCTTTCGCTACTTCATTACATACATAATCATAATGTGACGTTGAACCTCTAATCACACAACCTAAAGTAATTACTGCATCGTAATCACTTTTTTGAGCTAATTTTTTAGCTACTAATGGGATTTCAAAAGCCCCAGGCACATATGCAACATCAATATTTTCTGCAGGCACTTCGTGTCTAACTAAAGTGTCTTTAGCACCATCTAGCAAACGATTCGTAATGAAATCGTTGAATCTACTTACGACAATCGCTACCTTTAAATCTGATCCTATTAATTTACCTTCAAAATTCATGTTTATTCCTCCTATATTAAATGACCCATTTTCTCTTTTTTTGTTTTCATATAAGCTTGGTTATATTGGTTAGATGGTGTTACCAATTCAATTCTTTTGGCAATATCAATGCCGTAATTCTCCAAACTTCCAAATTTTTTAGGATTATTACTTAATAAATTCACACGTTTGATACCTAGATATTTTAAAATTTCAGCAGCATATTGGTATTCTCTTAAATCTTCATCAAAACCGAGTGCAATATTTGCTGTAACCGTATCATATCCTTGTTCTATCAATTCATATGCTCTTAATTTATTAATTAAACCGATTCCTCTACCTTCTTGAGGTAAATAAAGGATAACGCCTCCATTTTTATCAATGTATTTCATAGATGCAGCAAGCTGTTCACCACAATCACATCTTTGACTATGAAAAATATCTCCAGTCAAACAAGCAGAATGTATACGTACATTCTCTGTTTCGTTAATATTACCACTTGTGATTGCTACAATTTCTTCACCATCATTTGTTGTAAAACCATACATATCGAAATTACCATATTCAGTAGGCAACCTTATTTTAGCTTTTGCTGCAACAGACGAAACAGATTGCTTTCTATATTTTTCCAAATCTTCGATAGATATCATTACCAAATTGTGCTTATTTTTAAATGCTTCTAAATCATCACCTTTTGCCATTGAACCATCGTCATTCATAATTTCACAAATCAGCGCTGCCGGTTTTGCGCCAGTTAATTTAGCTAAATCTACAGAGGCTTCAGTATGACCACGTCTAGCCAATACACCATTCTCTTGAGCAACTAATGGAAATAAATGGCCTGGTTTATTAAAATCTTCTGCTGTTGTACTATTATCGATTAATGCTTTTGCAGTGAGCATTCTTTCATCAGCACTGATACCAGTTGTAGTGTTAATATGATCAATACTAACTGTAAATTGAGTGCCATATACATCTGAATTATGATTGACCATTGAATGAAGTTCTAAATCTTCAGCTATTTTTTTACTAATCGGTGCACAAATTAATCCTCTTCCATATTTAGCCATAAAATTAACAGTATTATCATACATCCATTCAGTAACTGCTACTAAATCTCCTTCATTTTCTCTATTTTCATCGTCTACTACAATGATACTTTTACCTTTTTTTAGTGATTCAAGTGCTAAATCTATACTGTCCAATTGCATTTTACTCCTCCTAGAATCCAAAAGCGCTTAGTTTTTCTAAACTTAAACCTTTTTCACTTTTACCAACTATTTTTTCTACATATTTAAACAACATGTCTGTTTCAATATGTACTAAGTCACCAACACGTTTTTGATTTAAAATAGTTGATCTTCTTGTTTCTGGTATAAGATGAATATCAAATTCTGTATCTCGTAATTGAAATACTGTCAAACTAACGCCATCTACGGTGATTGAACCTTGTTGTACCATTTGATCGATCACAGAAGTAGATGGTTTAATAGTTACAATTTTAGAATTATCTGAGTTTTGTATTCTAGTAATTCTAGCTACTTCATCAGTGTGGCCAAGTACAAAATGACCTCCAAATCTTCCTGAACCGCTCATTGCTCGCTCTAAATTCACCTCAGCGGATTGATTTAATTGATTCAAATAGGTTTTATTCTCAGTACCTTTGATTACTTGGACTGAAAATGACCGTTCATCAAATTGTATAACAGTTAAACATACACCGTTTACACTAATAGAATCACCAATATGCATGTCAGATAAAATTGTTCTACAATCAATTGTTAAATTAACAACCGCTTGTTGTGTTGTAACTTTTTTTATAGTTCCTATTTCTTCGACAATACCAGTAAACATAATTATTCACTTCTTTCGCAATTCTAATTTAATATTTTGCTCAAGCATTTTGGAATTTACAATTTCAAATTGAGGAACGTCTGATAAATTAAAGACATTTTCTGTTTTGAAAAATTGATTGTCACCAGAACCACCTATTATTTTCGGGGCGTAATATAAGATGAGTTCATTTGTAAAGTTAGATTGGAGAAATTCTGAAGTAATCGTGGGACCTGCTTCAACCAAAACACGTCCAATCCCGTTTTGATATAACTGCTTTAAAATATTTTCAATCGTACAATTTGAGCAATACATTATTTCTATATTTTTATTTTGATTTTTTAAATTTTTATTTTCTGTAAAAATCCATATTGGCGTCGTCGGTTGTTGAAAAATGTCTAAAGTAAAATCGACTTGTCCAGATTTTGAAAGTATCACAAGTATAGGTTGTTTACCTTGTTCAATCCTAGTAGTATATTGTGGATTATCTGCGTTTAACGTACCAGTCCCGGTGATTACTGCATCATGTTTATGTCTGAGCATAAATACATCTTGTTTAACAGTTTTGTTGGTAATCCATTTACTTTCACCACTATCAGTAGCTTGTTTACCATCTAAACTGCAAGATACTTTTACAGTAACTTCAGGAACGCCTTGTCGCTTAGTAATAAAAAAGTCTTTGTATAATGCTTCAGCATCTGGCTTATGATGAAACTCGACTTTCACTCCAGCATTTTGTAAAATTTCATCACCTTTAGACGATAAGGTTGTGTCTTTAACAGCATAAACAACTTTTGAAATACCAAATTCAATAATTTTGTTTACGCATGGTGGCGTTGAACCATAATGTGAACAAGGTTCTAAAGATATATAAATTGTCGCTCCATTTGCTGCTGCTTTTGCCATATCTAAAGCTTGTACTTCGGCATGTTTGTCACCTTTTCGTAAATGTGCACCAATACCGACGATTCTACCTTGATTTACCACAACTGCACCCACAGGAGGATTTACACCAGTTTGGCCATCTACCATCTGCGCCAATTGAATTGCATAATTTAAATATTGACTCATATAATCACCTCTTAATAATAAAAAAACACCTGAAACTCATTTCAGGTGTGGGATGTATTTAGATATAACATAATTTACTTAAATTTGAATACACTTCTCCAATTTTTAGAAAAATGTACGTTAAATAAACACTTGTATAAGTGCCTTTTTGTTATACTTCATTCTTTCTCCCATCCAGACTTTACTGTCGGCTCTAGAATTTCACTAGATCAGCCACATTTGCCAAAACAAATGCAGGTCGCAGGCTTAATTTACTGCCGGTTGGGAATTCCACCCTGCCCCGAAAGAATATTTATGAAATTGTAATTGATGATTGAGTCAAAGTAACTTTTGAAAGCTACAACGTTATCGTACTATATATTTCGACAAAAAACAATTCATATTATCTAAGTCGGCTTTATATCAGTAACAACTTGCTTATATTCTTAACTTCACAATGCTTATAAGTTGGTTTACAAATCCATTCATCAAAAATTTACATCTTAAAATATTTTCATAAATGATTAAACGCTTTACTTATTTAATATTTTTATAATTCAAACCAAAAACGAACGAACATCTAGCAAAAATTACTCTTTTGCTTTCCTCAAAATGAAACCGGATTTAAATTCATTCGGAAACATAATTCATATTTAACTGATTCATCTAAATTGGATAAACATTCGTTTGTATACTACACTACAAAATCAATCATGCTTAGCATTCAACAAATTCTCTACCACAGTTACAGCTTGTTTTACTATCATCATAACGCCGTTACGTGATTGATTAATTCCATTTGTAACTTGACCTAAAGCAAACATGTTTTTTAAGGTACCATAACGTGGACTTATAATTTGATTTGTTTCTGGAATGATTTGAATACCACCTAGTGGGTGTGCTTGAACTACTTGCCTATTTTCCAGATTGAGAATCAGTTGATCATCTTGGTCTAATTCTGATAAATGTGATTTTGAACCAGTAGCATTAATGACAATATCAAATTTATCAATTGCTTTAAAATCATCCTCATATTTAAAACAAAATTGATGCCCGTCATATTTAACGTCTTCTAACCCTTTTTTGATTTCAATTTGCCCTTTTTCGATATGATCGATAATTAATTTTGCGGTACGAGGAGGCATTGGGTTCGAATTTTCTTTTAATATAGATTGGTATTTTTCTAAGAATATCTTCTGATCCTCTCTACTGAAACTGTTCCAAATCCAATTTAAATTTTCTTTTGTTAATTCTAAGATACTTTGAAATTTCCCTAGCGCTTCGGCATGTTGTAAATCATAGGTTAAATCCAAAATCGGGTCGCCTTGCCTTCTGTGTACTAATGCTTCTAATGGAATATCATAATATTCACAGTCCTTTTTAAATAATGCCAATGCCTCGTCCAAAGGTACGTTTCCAAAATATTCTTTTTTGATTTCATTAAATTTTTCTGGAGTAAGATATTTAAATTGAATTTCTGGCATATTTCCCCTAACACTGGGTAAATGACCTTTACGACTCGTCACTGTAATAGGTAAATTAGGATGATGTGCCGTTACAAATCGAATGACATCTAAACTTGCTAAGCCAGTACCAATAATGGCAATTCTATCAGTACTATCAACTTCATTTAATGTGTCATAAGTAGGATAAGGTGTTTTTATGTAACCTGGTGTTCCTTTTAATTGATATGGGTCATGATAGGACATCGTGCCGATTGTTAAAAATACAATATCATAACGTCGGCGTTTCTCTAAATTTTCAGATGTGCAGACAACATATTCAACCTGCGTATCCCCAATATTAGATTCTATATACACTTCTAATACTGCTTCTTTAATCATATGAATATTACTATATTGATTATGATAAGTTTCCAAATAATCTTTCATATAGTGTCCAAAAATAAATCTGGGTAGATACTCTGGATTAGAAAATTTAAATATAGATTGATGTTGATACCATTCGTAAAATTCTCGCTCATTATTCAAATTTAAAGACATTTGTTTTGCAGGTAAATTGATTAATAATTGGTCGCTGTCATTTTGAAAAGGCACACCTTGACCCATGTTTTTAGGGTTATCATAAACGTCTACTTCCATTTGTTCGAATTCATTATATTTAACTAATTCTTTTAACAAACTAACACCTGCGGTACCCATACCAATGATAGCTATACGCATTTCACTCATCCTTACTTTAATTAATTTATACTTAGTATATCAAGTATTTAATTGATATTACATATTAATGGACTATGCCACCATTATACAAAATTAATATATATGTTAATATAAAAATGTTGTATCAAAAAAGATTTCTAAAACATATAAGGAGTTAAAACATGAAATTTTTTAAAAGAATAATTTATTTATTGATTGTTAGTTCAATTTTATTAGCAAGTTGTGACTTACCTGGTTTAGGCGGCGGTCAATCTAAAAACTCAGTTAAAATTTCTGCTTTAGCTACGAGTGAATCTCAAATCATGGCTTATATGCTTAAAGATTTAATAGAACATGATACAAAAGGAAAGATTACTGGATCGATTATTAACAACTTAGGTTCAGCTACAATACAGCATAATGCATTACTTCGCGGAGATGCCGACATATCAAGTACACGCTACACTGGTACTGATTTGGTTGGAGCTTTAGAACAACAACCTATTACAAATACTCAAAAAGCAATGTCAGTAACTCAAAAATTATTCAATCAAAAATTTGATCAAACGTTTTTCGACTCTTATGGATTTGAAAATACTTTTGCTTTTATGGTTACTAAAGAAACCGCAAAAAAATATGATTTACATACCGTTTCAGATTTAAAAAAAGTAAAAGATAAAGTAAGAGTTGGTACAGATACGACATGGATCAAGAGAGGTGGCGATGGTTATGCACCATTCCGTGCACATTATGGTTTTGGTTTCAATGATTTAAAACCTATGCAAATTGGACTAGTTTACGACGCGTTAAAAAATAATAAACTCGATGTTGCACTTGGTTATACAACAGATGGAAGAATTGCAGCGTATGATTTAGTTGTACTTAAGGATGATAAAAATTTTTTCCCGCCATATGATGCTAGCGCGGTCGCTCCAAATGAATTATTACAAAAGCATCCACAAATTAAAAAATCTATTAATAAATTAGATGATAAAATTAGTACTGAACAAATGCAAAAGTTAAACTATGAAGCAGATGGTGAAGGTAAAGAACCAGCAATTGTAGCCAAAAGATTTTTAGAAAAACACAATTATTTCGAAGATGAAAATTAAATTTCAAGTGTAATTCTATATTTAATGTTATGTGATATTAATCGATTAGTGTTACTATAGCTACATAGTAAGGAAGTGATTTAATGAAATTCATTATAAAAGTGATAATATCAACGATTATGCTTTTTATATTATTTGGACAGAAAAATAAAGCTAAATAATATTTACTACTTTAACATCTCTCGTTCATCTTGATAATTAATTCACAGTTTACGGAATTCGATTACCTATGTCTATAAAATATAAATTACTAACTAATGTAAATATCAAAAATCAATCATTTATGTATTCAAAAAGGACTAATCCATTTTTCCTGATATGCTCCCTTCAAAG
>NZ_JAESLN010000027.1:0-1760 GCF_017892645.1 Staphylococcus sp. GDY8P54P
TTATATGATTAGAGTGTACCCAAAAAAACTTTTACAAGTTTATCTATAATTCCAATTGTATTGATTAGTAACTATATACTTTCATACCTACTTAGGATTTCTTTAATGTTTATATTATCACTAATAATGTAGTTTTTATTAAAATATTGTGTGAATTTATTTTTAACTGCATATTTCATACCATAAGTTACTAATTTAACTATATCACTCACAATATTAGTGAAATTCTCTGTACTAAATTTGTCATACGTCTCTCCGCTATGAACAATATTATTTCTCATATCATAATAATCATTAAAATAAATATCAATACAAACTTTAATATTTTCGCTATTATAAACCTGTAGTTCCTTCATTTTAGGTATGAAGTGATGATAAACAACGTTTTTATAAGAAGATAATTTTTTCTTAGCAGTATCATCATCTAAGTTTTCATAAATTTTATAATAATCATATACAAAGTTACAAATAAAAGTTTCAAGAGCAGTCTGATAATAAATTATTGAATTATTATAATCTTCTTTATAAAAATATCTTTCTCCCATTCTCATTTTCTCACTAGGAAGCATGCTTGACATATTTTTATAAATTTCCCAATTCGCAAAAATACTTCCTAATTCTTTTTTACTTAAATTTTTACTTTGATCTTCTAAAATTTTATCTGGCCATTTTATAATAAAAGATTTCATCTCAAAATTTATGTGTTTTCCATTAATAATTTCACATGGCCTATATAATGGAATACTTTGAATATCCCCTTTAGAAATTGGAAAAACGTTATGATATTGAAATTTAACCATAATAATTCTAATAAAATGGTTTATAATCGAAAGTTGAATATCAAAAATACTAGAAATTTCATTATCTGCCTCTATTGTTGATTTACATACTTTTTTGAAGCTATGTTTATTTATAATTGTAGTACATTCTACAATACTTCTTCTTTCTTCAAAAGGGATTGGAAGACGATTACCATATTCAATTTGCCCAGTTGTATTTAAAATTTTAACTAAAATCTTGTTTTTATCATCTATAAAAAATTCTCCATTGCTAACCGGAATTCTAAAAGGAAGCATATACTTAAAAGTAAGTAATTTCATATTATTATGATTTACTCCATTAATTTGTTTTAAAAGCTTTTCATCCTGTGATGTAAATTTAACTTTATTGATCATAACCACCCCTATTTTTAATTATATTGAATACACCTTAACCTAAACAGATAAAACTACTTTGCATTCCTCTACACTATGATGTTATAATACAATTAACGAATAGAAAGTCCATAGATATACACCGAGCCCCAACCTATTGCCGTAGGTTGGGGCTCTTTATGTGATATGGATAGTCGCCTATTTATTGTGCTGATTTAGCCAATAGGTAAACCAAGCTACAATACATCCAGTTATCACAGGTGCAATAACCGTTACGAATAAAAAGTCCACAGATGCTCACCTCCTTCCATAGTAATTTCGCCTATGGAAGTTAAGGCGACTCTATTATTATATCATTTGTAAATACATAAGCATATTCACTTCCGATAAGTTGAATTATGTCAGCTCAAAGATAAAATAAATATACTTATTTTAGTAAAAATAAGTTTTCACTTTCTTCTCACATACTACTCTATTATCACTACATCCCTTTTTAATTCTTTTTCATAGACTTTCCTAATTTAAAATACTACAAGTAGAAAATAGAAGTGTATATTAAATATCTTTAAAATTAGAAAGGAATGGAAGGAGTCTTCTGTATGAACT
>NZ_JAESLN010000028.1:0-202639 GCF_017892645.1 Staphylococcus sp. GDY8P54P
ACAATTATACGGACTTTATCGTTTTGTTCTGATGTATTTAAATAGAATTATAAAAAGTGCGATATGTATTTTTACATTAAAACAAGTTATGACTAATATTTTTGAAAAACCTGAGACATCAGTACGATGTCCCAGGTTTTCTTTTCGCTAATATAAAAATGAAACGAGTTATTTCACGAATCCAAAAGTAAGATTAAAATGAGCATATTAAAATTTAAAATTAAATAAATCAGATATAATGGATGCAATAAGCAATTAGAAAGGTGTTAAATATGTTCCATAACGAAAGTGCCCATTTTGTAAATGGCATTATATTAAATGTAAGAGATAAAGATGAAATGAAAAAATTTTATGGAGATATTATTGGATTAAATGTAGTAAATGAATCATATTCTACAATTCAATATGAGGTTGGTAATCTAAATCACTTCATGACACTTAATCAAATTAATATGGGAAGAGAACCTCTTGTTTCAGAAGCAGGTTTATTTCACTTAGCGATAAAATTACCATCTAAAACAGACTTAGCAGACTTGCTTGTGCAATTCAGTGAATATAAAATACCTATCAATGGTGGCGAACACGACATTTCAACTTCATTATATTTAGAAGATACGGAAGGAAACGGCTTGGAGTTTTATGTAGATAATCCCATTGATGAATGGTCTATTGAAAATGAAAAAGCAGTTTTAGAAACAAAACCATTAAATGTACCTAAATTACTAACTTATGTCTCAGATGAGAAGTGGCAAGGTATTCCTGATGAAAGTATTATTGGATATATAAATTTAAAAACAATTCGATTAAATAGAGTTAAGCAATATTATAAAAATTACTTTGGTTTGGTACCTTCTTCTGTAGAAACTGACAGTGCGGTTTATTTAGCTTCAAATGGTTATCACCAACATCTCGTAGTGAATAATTGGTTATCAAGTGTAAAACGTATAGAAAATCATAGAACTTATGGTTTAGCGTGTGTAGATTTTCATTTTCCAGAAACAACACATAAATTATTAGCTGGACCTGATGGTATTCAATTTAGGTTTAATTATTATTCCGTACTCTAGAATAATGTCTATTTTAATAACATTTAAAAAAATTAACTTATTATTTGAACTGTAACTTTTTTTATAAGTTTGATTAGGATATAATGAGAGTTGTTGTAAAAAGCGACCGCACGAAGAACAAATAGGAGGTACAGACATGAAACGTCAGTACTATATGGGTATTTCTATATTTATAACAATTGTTATACTTATATTAGATCAAATCACAAAATTTATAATAACTAAAACAATGCAAATTGGTGACTCATTTGAAGTAATCCCTAATTTTTTGAGTATCACTTCACATAGAAATAATGGTGCAGCATGGGGAATTTTAAGTGGAAAGATGGCTTTTTTCTATATTATAACTGTCATTATTCTGATCATACTCATTGTCTTTTTTATAAAAGAAGCGAAGCATAATTTGTTAATGCAAATTGCTATAAGTTTATTGTTTGCTGGTGCTTTAGGTAACTTTATTGATCGTGTATTAAATGGTGAAGTTGTAGACTTTGTTGATACTTATATATTTAGTTATAATTTTCCAATATTTAACGTAGCTGATTCTAGTTTAACTATAGGCGTCGTTTTAGTAATAATCGCATTATTAAGGGATATGAGGACAGAAGAATAGGAGAGATAGTGTATGGAATTTCATGAGTTTAATATAGATGACCCAGCTAATGTAGGACAACGAATAGATAAATTATTGCCTGAATTTAATACTGAATGGTCACGTACTCAAATGCAAGATTGGATTAAAGAAGGCCTGGTTAAAGTCAATGGTAAAGTGATAAAATCCAATTATAAAACTAAGTCAAATGATAAAATTATAGTAACTGAGAAAGAAATTGTTGAGGCAGATATTAAACCAGAAAATCTTAATCTGAATTTTTATTATGAAGACGATGATGTCGCAATTGTATATAAACCTAAAGGGATGGTAGTACATCCATCAGCAGGTCATTATACGGGTACATTAGTAAATGGACTAATGTATCAAATGAAAGACTTATCTGGTATAAACGGAGAGATACGTCCAGGGATTGTACATCGTATTGACAAAGACACTTCCGGGTTATTAATGATTGCAAAAAATGATGTTGCACATCGTAGTTTAGTAGAACAGTTGATAGATAAATCAGTAACGCGTAAATATATTGCATTGGTACATGGTAGCATTCCACATGATTATGGTACTGTTGATGCACCTATTGGTAGAAATAAGAATGACCGCCAATCTATGGCTGTAGTTGATGATGGTAAAGACGCGATTACTCACTTTAATGTATTAGAACATTTTAATAAATATACACTAATAGAATGTCAGTTAGAAACAGGCCGTACTCACCAAATTCGTGTGCATATGAAATACATTGGTTACCCATTAGTAGGAGACCCCAAATATGGTCAGAAAAAAACATTAGATATTGGTGGTCAAGCATTGCATGCTGCAGTAATCGGTTTTGAACATCCAGTTACACAAGCGTATATTGAAAAGACAGCACCTTTACCAGAGGAATTTGAGCAACTCTTAAATGATATTCGTAAATCTGATAATTAATAATGCTTTGCTAAGTTATATCGTGAATTTTAGATAATACCATGATATATAAATGGGATTGGAACAGAAATCTAATTTTATTAATTAGATTTCGTTATCTCACCCCAACAAGGATGACTAGAAGTGAAAAAATGATTTAAAGGCAAACGATCGCTTTTATAAAACGAACGATATTCTAATATAGACTTGCAACGATATGTTATTCATGATAATATAATGACAGTTTAATAAAGAACGAACGTCTTTAATTGAAAGTCCAGAGAGGCTTCGAAGACATGTAATGAAAATAGAATATACAAACAAAGTATTTAAGTTATAACAATAGCTAAAGCCATCGTAGTTTTTCGTAAAACGCGATAAAAGTCATAATCACAAGTACAAAAATGGTTATGATGGAGAAATCATCTAAGTTTTAGATATGTCTCTACATTTTGTTTGTAATATTTTATTACGCTACCTCATGTCTTCTGAAGATGTGAGGTTTTTTTAATATCATTAAAATTAAGGTAGGTGCCCAAAATGTCAGAACGCGTAATTATGGATGAAGCAGCAATACAAAGAACCGTTACACGTATTGCACACGAAATCTTAGAATACAACAAAGGTACTGATGAATTAATTTTATTAGGCATTAAAACAAGAGGGGCATTTTTAGCACGACGTATCCAACAAAAAATTGAACAAATTGAGGAAATAACTGTCCCGACAGGTACGATTGATATTACACAATTTAGAGATGATTTAGAACAGACAATAGATCAAGTTGCAGAACAGACGTATGAAATTGATGTCAATATAACAAATCAAGTCGTGATTATTGTGGATGATGTTCTATATACTGGGCGTACAGTTAGAGCATCGCTTGATGCAGTACTTCAATATGCAAGACCTAGAAAAATAGGATTAGCAACGCTTATTGATCGTGGACATAGAGAGCTTCCAATACGCGCAGACTTTGTTGGTAAAAATATACCGACCGCTAGAGAAGAAGCTGTCTCGGTTTTTCTTAGTGAAATAGATAGTAGAAATGCAGTTGTAATTGAATAAATCAACACCTTTTAATTCAGTACGAGAGACTGAGAAAGGGAAGAGAATCATGTGGAAGTCAAAGGCAAGTTTCTAGGAAGCCACACTTCAAAATATAGTTATATTATAAAAAACATATACTATAGATTCTCTCCATATCATCTGAACTTAATTTAAGCTAACTATTCAAACAGCAATGCTGATGATTTAAGTCGTAATGTTGTTTGAACAAGCTGAATTTTGATTTGAGGATAGATACTTTTTAAGTCTCTTTACATGAAAACAATGTAAAGGGACTTTTTTTATGAGAGGAAGCGGAAAGTCATGGAAAATGAAACAATGTTTGAACGGACAGCTAAACCAGTATTAGATGTACGAGATAAACCTAAGTTAGGACAATGGGCATTTCTAAGCACTCAACATTTATTTGCAATGTTTGGATCGACTGTCCTCGTACCATTTTTAACTGGATTACCGATATCATCTGCTTTACTAGCATCAGGGATAGGGACATTATTATATATATTAATTACACAAGCGAAAATACCCGCATATTTAGGTTCAAGTTTCGCATTTATCACACCAATCATAACTGGATTGAATTCACATAGCTTAGGTGACATGTTAGTAGCATTGTTTATGAGCGGAGTGATGTATGTGCTTATTGGATTAGCTATTAGGTTAAGTGGAACAGGGTGGCTTATGCACTTACTTCCCCCGGTTGTTGTTGGACCAGTTATTATGGTGATTGGTTTGAGTCTGGCTCCTACTGCAGTCAATATGGCGATGTTTGAAAATTCAGGAGATATGAAAGGCTATAACTTAAGTTATTTAGTAGTAGCAATGATTACGCTGCTGGTGACGATTATAGTTCAAGGATACTTTAAAGGTTTCTTGTCCCTTATACCTGTATTAATCGGCATTATAACGGGGTACATTGTGTCAATATTTATGGGGCTTGTTAATTTTAAACCTGTAGCTGAAGCAAAATGGCTGCAACTTCCAGAAGTGTACCTACCATTTAAAGATTACACACCATCATTTCATCTAGGTTTAGTACTTGTCTTAATACCAATCGTTTTTGTGACAGTTAGTGAGCACATTGGACATCAAATGGTGATTAACAAAATCGTAGGAAGAAATTTCTTTAAAGATCCAGGATTAGACAAATCAATTATTGGTGACGGAGTGTCAACGATGTTTGCAAGTATTATAGGTGGCCCACCAAGTACAACATACGGAGAAAATATAGGTGTTTTAGCTATCACGAAAATTTATAGTATATATGTTATTGGAGGTGCTGCAGTCATCGCTATAATATTAGGTTTTGTAGGCAAATTCACAGCATTAGTTTCATCTATACCAACCCCTGTTATGGGAGGTGTATCGATATTACTTTTCGGAATTATTGCAGCAAGTGGTCTGCGAATGCTTGTAGAAAGTGAAGTTGATTTTGCAAGTAACCGAAATCTAGTCATCGCATCAGTCATATTAGTTATAGGTATTGGCAACCTAGTCTTCAATCTGAATGGTATAGGTATAAATTTAGAAATTGAAGGGATGGCATTAGCAGCATTGGCAGGTATTCTACTAAACTTAATTTTACCGCAAGAGATTGAGTCAAATAAATAAACGTCTATTTCAATACTAGGAGGCTGAAAAAATGGATAACTTACTATCAATGGAACATCTAACTACAAATGAGATTTATGAACTAATAGAAATTGCAAGTGGTATTAAAAATGGATCATTTAAACCACATAATTATGAAGACAAATTTGTAGCAAACTTATTTTTTGAAAATTCTACCCGTACGAAAAGTAGCTTTTTAGTAGCAGAGCAAAAATTAGGATTAAAACTGATTGATTTCGAAACGAGCACTTCTTCTGTTCAAAAAGGTGAGAGCTTATACGATACGTGTAAAACATTAGAACAAGTAGGTGCAGATGTTCTAGTAATTAGACATTCAGATACAACATACTATAATGATTTAAATTCACTTAAGTTACCGATTATTAATGCAGGTGATGGTAGTGGACAGCATCCAACACAAAGTTTATTAGACCTAATGACAATATACGAAGAGTATGAAACCTTTAAAGATTTAAATATATTAATATGTGGAGATATTAAAAACTCCCGTGTAGCGAGAAGTAACTTTCAAAGTTTAACCGCACTCGGTGCAAATGTGATGTTCTCAAGTCCAGAAGCGTGGAGAGATGACACTTTAGAAGCACCTTATGTTGATATAGATAAAGTCATAGAGGACATAGACATTGTCATGCTACTAAGAGTACAGCATGAAAGACATGGTGATGAAGAAACAATGAATTTTGAAAATCAAAATTATCATGAAAATTTTGGTTTGACAAAAGCGCGTTATAATCGATTGAAGTCATCTGCAATTGTTATGCATCCCGCGCCTGTCAATCGCGGTGTTGAAATAGATGATTGCTTAGTAGAAGCAGAAAAATCTCGCATCTTTAAACAGATGGAAAATGGTATGTATACACGTATGGCAGTAATTGAGTATATATTACAAACAAAGGAGGCAGCAATAAATGAAATTGCTAACTAATGCGAAAATCTTAGAAAATGGTGAACTTAAAACCACTTCAATTTTAATAGAAGGTAAAACCATAAAAAAAATTGCGTCAGACATAGAGGTTGATGCCGATGTTGAAATCATTGATTTAAAAGGACACTTTGTTGCTCCAGGTTTAGTTGATGTTCATGTACATTTGCGTGAACCAGGCGGTGAACATAAAGAAACAATTGCAACGGGAACACAAGCAGCTGCAAGAGGCGGTTTTACGACAGTTTGTCCAATGCCAAATACACGACCTGTACCTGACTCTGTTGAAAATTTAGAACGTTTAAACAAATTAATCGACGAAAATGCACACGTCAGAGTTTTACCATATAGTGCAATCACAGTTAGGCAAGCAGGTACTGAACATGTTGATTTTGAAGCTTTAGCCCAGTTAGGCACATTTGCTTTTACTGATGATGGCGTAGGTGTACAACAAGCAAATATGATGTATGAAGCTATGCAACAAGCAGCTAAAGTGAATAAAGCAGTCGTTGCTCATTGTGAGGATAATAGCTTGATATATGGCGGCGCTATGCATGAAGGGGAACGTAGTAAAGCATTAGGCATACCGGGGATACCTAATATTTGTGAAGCGGTACAAATTGCGAGAGATGTTTTGCTAGCTGAAGCAGCAGGTGCACATTACCATGTCTGTCACGTATCTACAAAAGAAAGTGTACGAGCTATAAGAGATGCTAAAAAGGCAGGAATTCATGTAACAGCAGAAGTGACACCGCATCATTTATTATTAACAGAAGATGATGTGCCTGGTGATGATGCAATTTATAAAATGAATCCACCTTTAAGAAGTAAAGCAGATCGAGCTGCACTAATCGAAGGATTATTAGATGGGACAATTGATTGTATTGCTACAGACCATGCGCCACATGCGAAAGAAGAAAAAGCACAACCAATGACAAAAGCGCCTTTCGGCATTGTTGGTAGTGAAACAGCATTTCCATTATTGTATACACACTTTGTAAAAAATGGTAACTGGTCATTGCAACAATTGGTTGACTATTTAACGATTAAACCATCTCAAATATTTGATTTACCATATGGAAGATTAGAAGTGGGCGGTTTAGCTGACCTTACTGCCATTAATTTAGAAGACGAGAAAGAGATTAGGGCAGAAGATTTTGCGTCAAAAGGGTCAAACACACCATTTATAGGTGAAAAAGTATACGGAACTCCAGTATTAACATTGGTAGAAGGTGAAGTTAAATTTAAGGAGGAAAAGTAATGTTGCAAAAACGCTATTTAGTTTTAGAAGATGGAACATATTATGAAGGTTATCCATTAGGATCGGACCATTTAACGAAAGGCGAAATAGTATTTAATACGGCTATGACTGGGTATCAAGAAACGATATCAGATCCATCTTATACAGGGCAAATTATTACGTTTACTTATCCATTAATAGGAAACTACGGAATTAATCGAGATGATTTTGAATCTTTGATACCAACATTGAATGGTGTTGTTGTCAAAGAAGCAAGCACATATCCGAGTCATTTTCGCATGCAAAAAACATTCCACGAAGTGTTAAAAGATTATGATATACCAGGTATTTCAGGTGTGGATACACGTAGTATTACTCGAAAAATTAGAAACTATGGCGTTTTAAAAGCAGCTTTTACAGATGATAAGGCAGATATTCCACAATTAATAGAAGAGTTGAAAGTAATTGAATTACCTAGAGATGAAGTGAAAACAGTGTCTACCAAAACACCATATGTCTCTACGGGTTATGATTTGAGTGTTGTACTTGTAGATTTTGGTAAAAAACAAAATATTGTGAGAGAACTTAATTTACGTGGTTGTAATGTTACAGTTGTACCTTATGATTCGACAGCAGAAGAAATTATTAGAATGTCACCAGATGGAGTCATGTTGTCTAATGGACCTGGTGATCCAGAAGAAGTCAAAGTTGCAATTAATATGATTAATGGTATTTTAGGAAAAATTCCTTTCTTTGGTATCTGTTTAGGCCATCAATTATTTGCACTTTCACAAGGCGCTACATCGTTTAAAATGAAATTTGGACATAGAGGGGCAAACCATCCTGTGAAAGATTTAAAGAGTGGGAAAATAGCATTAACTAGCCAAAATCATGGTTATGCGATCGATAAAGATTCATTAGCCAGTACACCTTTAGAAATAACACATATAGCGATTAATGACGGTACAGTTGAAGGTTTAAGACACCAATCATTACCTGCGTTTTCAGTACAATATCATCCTGAAGCAAGTCCTGGACCTACAGATTCAAATTATTTGTTTGATGAATTTATTAAAATGATGCATGACTTTAAAGAAAAGGAGATTTTGACAAATGCCTAAACGTAACGATATTAAAACGATTTTAGTTATAGGATCTGGACCCATTATTATAGGCCAAGCTGCAGAATTTGATTATGCGGGGACACAAGCATGCTTAGCATTACGAGAAGAAGGTTATCGCGTTATATTAGTAAATTCAAATCCAGCTACAATCATGACAGATAATGAAATTGCTGACAAAGTCTACATTGAACCTTTAACGCATGACTTTATTGCACGTATTATTCGTAAAGAACAACCTGATGCGCTGTTACCAACATTAGGTGGTCAAACAGGGCTTAATATGGCGATTCAATTACATGATAGCGGTGTATTAGAAGCGAACAACGTACAATTACTAGGTACTAAATTGGCTTCTATTCAACAAGCGGAAGATAGAGAATTATTTAGAGACTTAATGAATGAGCTAGATGTTCCAGTTCCAGAAAGCGATATCGTCAATACTCTAGAACAGGCGTTTGAATTTAAAGAAGCGGTAGGGTATCCATTAATTGTGAGACCGGCTTTCACGATGGGCGGTACTGGTGGTGGTATTTGCCATAATGATGAAGAGTTTAAACAAGTAGTAACGAATGGCTTACATTACAGTCCGGCAACACAATGCTTAATTGAAAAATCAATCGCAGGTTTTAAAGAGATTGAATATGAAGTGATGCGAGATAAAAATGATAATGCCATCGTTGTATGTAACATGGAAAATATAGACCCAGTCGGCATACATACTGGCGATTCAATTGTAGTAGCACCTAGTCAAACTTTATCAGATGTTGAATATCAAATGTTACGTGATGTGTCGTTAAAAGTTATTCGTGCTTTAGGCATTGAAGGTGGTTGTAATGTACAACTGGCATTAGACCCACACTCAATGAAATATTATATAATTGAAGTGAACCCACGTGTGTCACGTTCATCAGCTTTAGCTTCTAAGGCTACAGGCTATCCGATTGCAAAATTAGCTGCAAAAATAGCGATAGGTTTATCATTAGATGAAATGTTGAATCCAATCACTAAAACCTCTTATGCTGCATTTGAACCGACGTTGGACTATGTTATTTCAAAAATCCCACGTTTTCCTTTCGATAAATTTGAAAAGGGTGAACGTGTGCTCGGTACACAAATGAAAGCAACTGGTGAGGTAATGGCGATTGGCCGAACATATGAAGAGTCTTTATTAAAAGCAATTCGCTCACTCGAATATGGCGTGCATCATTTGGGATTACCAAATGGTGAAACATACGATTTAGATTATATAAAAGCGCGTATACAAGACCAAGATGATGAGCGCTTATTCTTTATAGGAGAAGCGATAAGAAGAGGTACATCTTTAGAAGAAATACACGAAATGACTAAGATTGATTACTTCTTCTTAAATAAATTCTTGCACATCATTGATATAGAACATGACTTAAAAGTATACAAAGGAGATATAGATTATTTAAAATTTGCTAAGAGTTATGGGTTTAGTGATCGCGTTATTGCACATCGTTTTGATATGTCAGAATCAGAAGTTTATAACTTAAGAAAACAACATAATATTTCACCAGTATATAAAATGGTAGATACATGCGCAGCAGAATTTGAATCAGCTACACCATATTACTATGGTACGTATGAACAAGAAAATGAATCCATTATCACTGAAAAAGAAAAAATATTAGTCTTGGGATCAGGGCCAATAAGAATCGGTCAAGGTGTCGAATTTGATTATGCAACTGTGCATGCTGTGTGGGCTATTCAACAAGCTGGTTATGAAGCTATTATCGTCAATAATAACCCTGAAACAGTATCTACAGACTTTTCAATTTCAGACAAATTATATTTTGAGCCATTAACAGAAGAAGATGTCATGAATATTATAAATATTGAACAGCCAAAAGGTGTAGTAGTACAGTTTGGTGGTCAAACTGCGATTAATTTAGCAGATAAAATTGAAAAGTATGGTGTGAAAATTTTAGGAACGTCACTCGAAGATTTGAATCGTGCGGAAGATCGTAAAGAATTTGAGGCACTGTTACATAAAATTGATGTGCCTCAACCTAAAGGCAAGACAGCAACGTCAACTGATGAAGCGCTCAATAATGCACGTGCAATCGGTTATCCTGTAGTAGTTAGACCTTCGTATGTATTAGGTGGACGTGCAATGGAAATCGTGTATAACGATGAAGAGTTAACCAATTATATGAATCAAGCAGTGAAAGCGAGTCCGGATCATCCTGTATTAGTTGATAGATATCTCACAGGTAAAGAAATTGAAGTCGATGCTATTTCTGATGGTGAAACGGTAATTATTCCAGGGATTATGGAACATATTGAACGCGCTGGTGTCCATTCAGGTGATTCGATTGCGGTATATCCTCCACAATCTTTGACACCAAATGAACTTAAAACATTAGAAGATTATACAATTCGCTTAGCGAAAGGGCTAAATATCATAGGTCTAATCAATATACAATTTGTCATTGCACATGATGGTGTTTATGTTTTAGAAGTGAATCCTCGTGCGAGTCGTACGGTTCCTTTCTTAAGTAAAATTACGCATATTCAAATGGCACAGTTGGCCATGAGCGCTATTGTAGGTGAGAAACTTAAGGATTTAGGTTATAACGAGGGCGTTCAACCATATAGTGAAGGTGTCTTTGTTAAAGCTCCGGTATTTAGCTTTAACAAATTGAAAAATGTAGATATTACCTTAGGACCTGAAATGAAATCAACTGGGGAAGTCATGGGGAAAGATTTAACCATGGAAAAAGCATTATATAAAGGTTTGACAGCAAGTGGTATGGAAGTAAAAGATTATGGTACGGTATTGATGACCGTAAGTGATAAAGACAAAGATGAAATTGTGAATATCGCGGCTCGCTTAAATGAAGTCGGCTATAAAATATTAGCTACGGAAGGTACTGCTAAAAAATTAGAAAGTAACCATATCACTGCAGAAACTGTAGGTAAAATTGGTGGAGAAAACGATTTATTATCACGTATACAAACGAATGATGTTCAAATTGTGATCAATACGATGACAAAAGGGAAAGAAGTTGAACGTGATGGTTTTCAAATTAGACGTGCCTCTGTTGAAAATGGCGTACCATGTCTAACTTCATTAGATACTGCAGAAGCATTAACATCCGTTATAGAAAGCATGACTTTCACGATGAAAAATATGTAAAATATAATTAAAAAACTGAAATAATTTTTATGCTTTAATGCAAAGAAATGCTATTGGCAATAGACGGCTAGGATAAAAATATATTTATGAAATTTTTCTCTTAGTCGTCCTTGTCAGTATGAAAAAAATTCCAAAATATTATTGCTGTCATATGTCCATACACGCTTGGCAAATATAATAAAATAGCTATAGATGAGAGGCGATATATATGCAAAATAATCTACCTATCATTGCTTTAGATTTTGAATCAGCAGAAGCGGTTACACAATTTTTAAATCAATTTGATGAACCTTTATTTGTCAAAGTTGGAATGGAACTTTTTTATCAAACTGGGCCTTCATTAATCACTGATATTAAGAAACGTGGTCATAGCATATTCTTAGATTTAAAATTGCATGATATTCCTAACACTGTTGGTAAAGCAATGGAAGGCTTAAGCAAATTAGATGTCGATTTAGTAAATGTACACGCAGCTGGTGGTTCAGAAATGATGAAACGTGCTGTAGAAGGTATTAGAAAATATAACAGTAATATTAAAATTATTGCGGTTACACAATTAACGTCGACTACAGAAACAATGTTGCGTGATGAACAAAATATCCAAAGTACAATGGATGAAGCAGTGTTGAATTATGCTCGTCTAGCTCAATTATCAGGATTAGATGGCGTTGTATGTTCACCACTTGAAGCAAATTTAGTAAAACAGGAATTAGGTGAATCTTTCTTGAAAGTGACACCAGGCATCAGACCAGAAAACACTTCTTCAGATGATCAACAACGTATTACGACACCAGAAAAAGCAAGTGTTTTAGGCGCTACACACATTGTTGTAGGACGACCGATTACACAAAGTGAAAATCCGGTAACGAGTTATCAAAAAATTAAAGAAAGTTGGTTGAAATCACATGACTAAATCAATTGCACAAGCATTGTTAGATATAAAAGCTGTATCATTATCTCCCAATGATCCGTTTACTTGGAGTTCAGGTATTAAATCGCCAATATACTGTGATAATCGCATCACACTAGGTTTTCCTGATGTACGTACTCATATTAGAGATGGCCTGCAAGCATTGATTGAAACACATTTTAAAGATATTGAAGTTATATCAGGTACTGCAACAGCCGGGATTCCACATGCAGCATATGTCTCAGAAGTGATGAACTTACCGATGAATTACGTTAGATCAAAAAGCAAAAGCCATGGTAAACAGAATCAAATTGAAGGTGCATCAAGTGAAGGTAAAAATGTAGTAGTTATAGAAGATTTAATATCTACAGGTGGCTCTTCAATAACTGCAGTAGATGCACTAAAAGCTGCAGGTGCAAATGTATTAGGTGTAGTAGCAATCTTTACTTATGGTTTGAAAAAAGCAGATGACCAATTTGCACGAGCTGATATACCCTTCTATACATTAAGCAATTATAATGAACTAATTGAGGTTGCTAGAGAAAATGGAGAAATTTCTGAAAATGATATTACTACATTAGTTGATTGGAGAGATAACTTGTCATAAAATGTTAGATGGAGGGGATGTTATGACAAAAGACTCAAATGTAGCTTATAATCATTTTGCTCATTTAAATAAATTCCTCAAAAAATCAGAAGACTATAGAGCACAAACAACTTCAGAAGATGAAAATAAATGGTTGTTTAACGCTACAGAATCAAATATTTATAAAAAATCAAAATTAAATCTAAAGCAAAAAGGACATATTAAATAAACGATATATGTAAATATATTATGTGAATTTGAGACAACATTAAAAATTTATTTAATTAAATTGGTTAAAAAATGCTTAAAAGACTTTTATATATTGATAAAAGGTCTTTTAGGCATTTTTTAATATATAAAATACTTTGTTCATATTTAGTTCACAAAATAGGTTTTAAATACTGAGTATCATATAAAACTCCAAGATAGAAAGGAATGAATGAACTTGAATCAAAAAAAATTTGATATTGTTGCACTATTTTTACTCATTGGTGTGTTTATGGCAGCTTTAGACAACGGCATTATTAGTGCAGCGTTAACCACAATAAATCAATCTTTTGAAATTTCAGCACAAATGGGGTCATGGGGCATAACGATTTACACATTAGGTATGGCTGTAACTACACCTATAGCGGGTAAACTTGCTGATATGTATGGTCGTAAAAAAATATTTGTTATTGAAGTCATTTTATTTGGTTTAGGATCATTGTTAGTTGCTTTAAGTCCAAATTATACAATATTTATTATTGCACGGTTAATTCAATCATTTGGTGGAGGCGGTTTATTTGTAATCGCTAGTTCACATATTATAGCTACTTACACCAAGGAAAAACAAGGTAGCATGCTTGGTGGGTTAGGTGCAATGAATGGTATTGCTTCGGTATTAGGGCCAAATATAGGAAGTTTATTAATTAACCTAAGTGGAACATGGCATTGGCTATTCCTAATCAATGTGCCAGTGGCAGTAATGATTGTTATTTTTATGATTCTTAAAATGCCAGAAACACAAGAAAAAGTTAAAACTAAAATTGATAAGTACGCCATCATTATATTTTCATTTTCAACGTTGCTGATGATGTTTGCGATTAATAATATACAAACGAATAACATTGCTAATAGTATACTTAGCTTTTCAGTGATTGGTTTATTTATATTGGCAATCATTGGTTATGGTATTTTGATTTTAGTAGAATATAAAAACGAAGCAACTGATATAGATGCATTCTTACCTTTCTATTTATTAAAAAAACCAGCTTTTTCAGTAGTATTGATTATGGGCGTTTTATCAGGGATGTTAATTGGTTCCATTATTTTCATTCCTTCCTTTGTTGAAAATGTATTGCATGTTAAAGCTGAGAACAGTGGCTATTGGATGACACCCTTAGCGTTAGCTTCAGGTATTGGCGCGTCACTGGGCGGGAAGATTGTTGATAAAAAAGGCCCGATATTTGCATTAGTGATTGCGAGTATCATTAGCATGATTGGGTATGGAGGCTTAGCCTTTTTAACTTATTCAAGTACGCCATTTTTAATATTTTCAATTATCGCAGGTTTAGGTTTTGGTTTTACTATTGGTGCACCAATGACTGTATTAGCAACTAGATCAGCACATTCAGATAAAAATAATAGTACTGTAATTGGAACATTATCCGTTTCTAGACAAGTCGGCATAACAATTGCACCGACTATGTTTACGACATTCATTCAATTCGGATATAGCCAAATGGGTAGTAAAATTAAAGAAAGTATAAATTCAGCCCATTTTGGTTTCAAAGATATACCCGTTTCGTTAATGAAAACGATGGAACATAATTCAGGCAATCTTACTAAAATATTAGAACAAGTGAATCAAATTTCTAATGATACATTAAGACATGCAATTACAAATGGCATTGAGGATGCTACACACCTTGCGTATATGCCTATATTTTTAACTGCAGTTATTGCAGCTTTTATTATTTTGCTACTTGTAACGCTCTTTAGTAAAGAATTTAAATAAAAAATTTGATAAACTGGTGAAATCGTAAAGAAAGATTAAAAAAAGATTAATTGTAGAAAGTAACGTAAAAAACAGCAACGCAGAATGGTAGACAAGGTTTTAATGTCTACTTTACTGCGTGTTTTGTTTAATATAATACAAAAATGATTGAAATGATTAATGTTATTAAAATGATTAAAAAGTATCGTTATAAAGTTATGATATAAAATGGATTAACGAATCATAATTTTAATGATGATAAAGCCAATGAGTATCACTAAAGCGGCAATCAGTAATGGAATAATGTAATAAAACATGAAATACCTCCAATTATATTTGTATTTATTTTAACTATAAATATTTAAAAGTAAAGTGATTTTATGGTTTTAAGCCGTCAAAGCTTTCAATATTACACACTTTACAAATTAATGTTGCAAACTACATGAAGTGGTATATTGAAATGGGTTGTGTTACATTTGCAATTATACTATGTAACTGTAACAAATGTTATATTTTCATTTATTTTGGTTTTAAATAGATTTGTGAGTATAAAAAACAAATTTGTAAAATTAAAATGAGGCATGATTTGAATACACTTTTTTAGCTTACCTTATTTAATTTTATATTATCAAATGTAAGGGGATATGATATGAAACGTATGAAGCAACTTTTAAAAAACCATACTAAAAATATTATTGTATGCTTAATTGGCGCATTTGTAAGTGCGATTGCTGTAAATTCATTTATATTAGAGTCTAATTTAGGTGATGGGGGTACTGTGGGTATGTCATTAGCATTAAAATATGCCTTTGGTTTTTCACCAGCGATATCCTCATTAATTATTAATACATTGGTCATTATTGTAGGCTGGCGTTTTTTAAGTACCAGAACAGCAGTATATACGTTTATTGCTAATACAGCGATTTCAATCTTTTTAGATTTAACTGAAAATTTTAAGACAGGTATTGATAATTTTGTAATAAATGCTTCGTTTGGTGGCGTTTTAGTAGGTGTAGGTATTGGATTAGTAATTGCTTCTGGTGGTGTGATAGGTGGGACATCAGTCATTGCTAAGATGCTAAATAAATACTTTGACATCAAAACATCGCAAGGCATTTTTGTTTTAGATGGATTAGTTGTCTTGTCTTTTTTATTTGTCTTACCTTTAGAAAACGTCTTATTTACTGTAATTATGATATTTATAACTGAACGTGCTACTGCATTCATTATAGAAGGATTCCATCCTAAAAAAGCAGTGACTGTGATATCAAGTAGAAATGAGATTATAAGTGATGAAATCAATAGCTTTACAGGTAGAGGTTCAACACTCTTAAAGGGTAAAGGCGGTTATGGTAAACATGAAACAAGCATGTTGTATGTTGTAGTTCCACAATCACAAGTAACTAGAGTTAAAAAGCTTGTAAATGAGGTAGATGAAAATGCCTTTTTAGTCATTCATGATGTGAGAGATGTATTAGGTAATGGATTTATAAATTTATCTTAATGATAGATTGGCAAAGGAGCACTTCATGTGACGTGTTGTTAATTGCAAATTTTATTCGTTCGATTTTTTTAAGCATTTGTTTTATTCTAGAATTAAGATGTTTTAAGGAGGCAGTTAAATGGCAATTCCCAAAATAACGACATTTCTAATGTTCAATGGACAAGCAGAAGAAGCAATCAATTTATATGTAGATGCATTTGAAGATGCAGAAATATTAGCGATGGTTAAATATGAAGAAGATGATAAAGAACCCACTGGTGCCGTACAACATGCTATCTTTCGCTTAAAAGATCAAGTTTTTATGGCGATTGATAATATGAATGGTGTCGATGTAGACATGAATCCAGCAATGTCTTTATATGTCACTGTAGATAGTCCGTTAGAAATGGAAAGATTATTCAGTAAATTGAAAAGTGGTGGGGCAATTTTAATGCCTAAAACGGAAATGCCACCATTCAGAGAATTTACATGGATTGTAGATAGATTTGGCGTTAATTTTCAGCTTGCATTACCAGATAAAAAATAAATATTAAAAAGGCTAAGATAAAGTATCATGCACGTGTTACATGTGCTGCTTACTCATAATCTTAGCCTTGTTTTTTAGATTGAAGCATGTTACTAATGCTTTAAAGTATTTGGTGTTATCATGTCACCTTCATTTTTTGAATGTGATCGTAATCAGGTGTAGCATAGAGTGTTTTTTGGTGATCATATGTTACAAATCCTGGTTTTGCGCCAGAAGGTTTGTGAACGTGTCTAATTTCAGTGTAATCAACTGGTATTTGACCAGAATTACCAGCTTTTGAAAAATAACCGGCTAGCATAGCCGCTTCTTTAATAGTATTTTCACTTGGCGCATCATTTAAGATAACCACATGAGCCCCTGGGATCTCTTTCGTATGAAACCAAAGATGCTGTTTGCTTGCTTTTTTATTCGTTAAATAATCATTTTGCTTATTATTTTTTCCTACAAGTATGGTATCTCCATCAGTTGAAACATACGATTGCAATTGAATGGTCGGTTTCTTTTTCTTATTTTTTTGCTTCCGCTGTTTCATATAACCTTGTTCAGCAAGCTCTTCTCTAATATCATCAATGTCATCCACAGATATGTGTGCGAGTTGTTGTTCTATATTTTCAAAATATGTGATGTTTTCTTTTGTTAAATCGATTTGTCGCGTTAATTCATGTGCACGTGTTTTCAATTTATTATATTTTTTATAATACATTTGAGCGTTTGTAGCTGGTGACTTTGTTGTATCTAAGGGAATGGTTACTTCCTGACCATCATAATAGTTGGTAGTCGTCAGATACTTATCACCTTGTTTAATTCTATAAATATTTGCAGTGATTAATTCACCGTATAATTGCTGTATTTCTTTATCCTTAGTACCTTCTTGTTCGTCGATTAATTTACTGAGTTTATTTTGATATTTATGCAGTTGTTGCTGTACAAATTTGACTAAATCATTTGCACGTTGTTTAACGCGTTCTCTTTCTCCTCTAGCATCGTAATATCTATCTAATAAATCATGTAGAGAATCATATTCAACCATATCATCGTAAAATTGATTTAAGTGCATAAAATAGAAATCTTCTTTTCCTGTTTCATGATTCTTATGAAATACAGGAGTAGGTAATTCCATTGTCTCATTCATAACTGAATTAAATGCCTCTGGTAACGTGTCGGTCGTCATAAATTGTTTACGATTGACAATTTCATTTGTAATTAAAGGACTAAAGCCTTCAAATTGATTTAGCAGTTGCCTAGCGATTTTTCCACTATTGAAATCGATGAATTTTAAAACTTCTGTACCCGTAATACTATATGGATTTGTTTTATTTTGGGTAGGGGGCGCTTCATATTGAAACCCAGGCATAACTGTACGATATTGATTTGTATTTGGAGTTAAATGTTTAAAACCTTCAATAATCTTGCGTTGATCATCTACTAACATTAAATTACTGTGTTTACCCATTATTTCTAAAATAACTGTGCGGTATGTGGTATCACCGATTTCATCTTTACTGTGAATATCTATTTCTACACGTCTATCGTTTCCGATTTGTCTTATAGCTTTAATGAAACCACCCTCTAAATGTTTACGGAATACTCTTGCAAACATTGGTGGTTCAAATGGATTATCATATTTTTTATTCGTTAAATGCATTCTAGCAAAACTAGGATGGATCGAGAGTAGAAGTTGATGGTTTTTACGATTTTGACGTATTACCATGATGATTGTATCGTTTTCAGGTTGATTGATTTTATGAATCCTACCATCAACGAGAAATTGTAAAGATTCTACCATTTTTCGTGTAAATAAACCATCGTATGCCATTACTATCAGCCACCTTATTTTTAGTCATTCATCATATTGTAACATGGTGAATAGATTTGGTCATGAGCAAAGTTTGTTTGAACGTATGCTATACAACCAAACGCTCATTATGGTATCATAGTTTAATAATAGAAGAATAGCTTAGAGAGGTAGTAAGGCATGGATAATGAGAAAGGTTTGTTGATTGTACTTTCTGGACCATCTGGTGTAGGAAAAGGTACAGTTAGAAAAAAAATATTTGATGACCCAACCACATCTTATAAATATTCTATCTCGATGACGACACGTAATATGCGTGAAGGTGAAGTCGATGGTGTAGATTATTTCTTCAAAACAAAGGCAGAGTTTGAAGCGTTAATTAAACAAGATCAATTTATAGAATATGCAGAATATGTGGGGAATTATTACGGTACACCAGTGCAATACGTAAAAGATACTATGGACCAAGGACATGATGTATTTTTAGAAATTGAAGTTGAAGGTGCCAAACAGGTTCGAAAGAAATTCCCTGATGCATTATTTATTTTTCTAGCTCCACCAAGTTTAGATCATTTACGTGAGCGCTTAGTAGGGCGTGGTACTGAGTCAGACGAAAAAATTCAAAGCAGAGTACTTGAAGCTCGTAAAGAAGTTGAAATGATGAATTTATACGATTATGTTGTCGTTAACGATGAAGTAGAATTAGCTAAGCAACGTATTCAATCCATTGTTGAAGCAGAGCATTTGAAAAGGGAAAGAATTGAAGCAAAATATAGAAAAATGATATTGGAGGCAAAAAAATAATGTTATATCCACCATTAAATGATTTAACATCTAAAATCACATCAAAATATTTAATCGCTACAACTGCAGCTAAACGTGCACGTGAGTTGGACGAGCATCCAAATAGTACACTATTAAACAAATATAATTCAGAAAAAGCAGTGGGAAAAGCTTTGGAAGAAATAGCTGGCGGCGAAGTTTATCCTGAAACTACAAAATAACACTTTCTAAGCGAATATTAAATCATATAATTTTATATTTTTGAAAAGTACACCAGGTTAATGATGTGCACTTCAAAAGTCAGACGCATGTGATGACTTTGAGGTTTCATCGCCAAGGTGTGCTTTTTTAATTTGGGCAATAATTTGTGTATAATAAGCAGTAATCATATTTATATTTAAAGCAATGAAGCTAAAATAAGATATTGCATAAAATAATTCATTGGCTGAGTAACATAAAATACATTGTGTAGTTATTTGTACGACCTTGATACAGAATTAAAACATTTGTTTATATTTAGATATATTTAAAATTTCAAAATATAAACTACAAAATTAAACAATTAATAGAAAGATATTAACGATTTGGAGGAAAACTACGATGAAAAATATTTTACTTGCTGTCACTGGTGGTATCGCTGCGTATAAAGCAATAGATTTAACGAGTAAACTCACACAGGCTGATTATAACGTGAGAGTGATGTTAACAGATCATGCACGAGAGTTTGTAACTCCTTTAGCTTTTCAGGCTATTGGTAGAAATCCTGTTTATACGAGTACTTTTAGAGAACACAATCCAGAAGAAATTCAGCATGTTGCTTTAGGAGATTGGGCAGATGCGATTGTTGTAGCACCGGCAACTGCAAATACCATCGCTAAACTAGCAAATGGTATTGCTGATGACATGGTTACATCAACATTATTAGCTACAGAAACACCCAAATTTATCGCTCCTGCAATGAATGTACATATGTATGAGAACAAAAGAACGCAACATAACTTAGCAACATTAAGTTCAGACGGTTATTATTTCTTAGAACCTGGTGAAGGATTCCTAGCTTGTGGTTATGTAGCAAAAGGAAGAATGGAAGAGCCTTTACAAATTGTAGAAAGATTAAATCAGTATTTTAAAAACAACACGTCAGCGACAAAAAATAGTAGATTTAACGGTATACAAGCATTGGTGACAGCGGGGCCAACCATAGAAGAGCTAGACCCTGTTCGTTATTTATCCAACCGCTCATCAGGTAAAATGGGATATGCACTCGCAGAATCTTTAGCTCAAAGAGGGGCGACCGTGACACTTATATCTGGTCCAACTCATCTAACACCACCTAAGAATGTAGAAGTCATTCAAGTAGAAAGTGCACAACAGATGTTTGAAGCGGTTAAAACGCGATTCGATAAGATGGATATTGTCTTTAAATCTGCAGCGGTATCAGATTATGCTCCAACTGAATTATTAGAACATAAACTTAAAAAACGACAAGGTGATTTGACTGTTACTTTTAAACGCACACCCGATATTTTAAAATACTTGGGTGAGCATAAAGATAAACAATTTTTAGTTGGTTTTGCAGCAGAAACACAAAATATTGAATCATATGCTCAAAAAAAACTAAAAAGTAAAAACGCAGATGTCATCATAGCGAATAATGTTGGCGATCGTACCATTGGGTTTAGCTCTGATGATAATGCATATACTATGTACTATAAAAACGGTGAAACAATATCATTAGGGAAACATAAAAAAGTCATATTAGCGGAGCATATATTAGACAGTTTAGAAACAAGGTGGAAATAAAATGATAGCAAAAGTAATCGTAGATATACCATCTAAAAGTGTTGACTTTACGTTTGATTATTTAATTCCACAAAAATTTCAAGCGATGGTTGAAGTTGGTATGCGCGTGATTGTACCTTTTGGACCGAGAACGATTCAAGGTTATGTTATGGACATCACTCAGCAAACCGACACTAGTATGGACATATCAAAATTAAAAGCAATAAAAGAAATACAAGATATTAAACCTGAATTAACGAAAGAATTAATACAACTTGCAGATTGGTATCATACGTATTTTGTTACAAAACGAATTTCTATGTTAGAGGTTATGCTTCCAAGCGCAATCAAAGCCAAATATACTAAAGTATTTGCAGTTAAAGATACTGAAGCCATACCAGAAAAATTGTTGAAACGATTTGATTCGGAAGGACATTATGCATATAAAGTAGCACAAAAAAATGAAGACTTAACGCTCATTGCACCATTTTTAAAGCAAGGTGCAATTCTTGAAGATACGATTTTGTCTCAAAGTTTAAAGAAAAAGAAACAACGCGCAGTGCGCATTGTCGAAGGCTTTAATGATGATACAGTATTAGAATCTTTGGAAAAATCAAAAAAGCAATATGAATTATATGCTTATTTAATTGATGAAAATCATCACGTAGTTTTTTTAAAACAGTTGGAAGAAATGGGTTTTTCAAAATCTAGCATTGAGACGTTAGTCCGTAAAGGCTTTATTGAGAAATATGATACAACTGTAGAGCGAGATCCTTTTGCAACACGGGTATTTGAACAAGATCAAAAGCAACAACTTACGCAAGAACAACAAGAAGCATATGATGCGATACTTGAGACGATTAATAAAGGTGAACAACGTACATTTTTATTACATGGCGTAACGGGTTCTGGTAAGACGGAAGTTTACTTGCAAACTATAGAAAATGTACTCAATCAAGGTAAACAAGCGATGATGTTAGTGCCAGAAATTGCACTCACTCCTCAAATGGTATTAAGATTTAAACGAAGATTTGGAGACGAAGTAGCAGTTTTACACTCAGGATTATCTAAAGGGGAACGTTATGATGAATGGCAAAAAATTAGAGATGGAAAAGCGAGTGTGAGTGTAGGAGCTCGCTCAAGTGTATTTGCCCCTTTCAAAGATTTAGGTATGATCATTATTGATGAAGAACATGAGTCTTCCTATAAACAAGAGGATTATCCTAGATACCATGCTAGAGATATTGCACAATGGCGCAGTCAATATCATCATTGCCCTTTAGTATTAGGCAGTGCTACACCAAGTTTAGAGACATATGCACGTGCAACTAAAGGTGTTTATGAACTATTATCATTACCTCATAGAGTGAATCAGCAAGCTTTGCCAGACGTGAATATCGTAGATATGCGTGCTGAACTTGCTTCTGGCAATCGTTCTATGTTTTCAGAAGATTTGCGTAGTGCGATTCAAGAGCGTTTAGATAAAAAAGAACAAGTTGTTTTATTTTTAAATAGACGTGGATATGCGTCATTTATGTTGTGTCGAGATTGTGGCCATGTCCCTCAATGTCCTAACTGTGATATTTCTCTCACATATCATAAGTCTACGGATCAATTGAAATGCCATTATTGTGGTCATCAAGAAGTACCACCTAATAAGTGTCCCAACTGTGAAAGTGAACATATCAGACAGGTAGGCACAGGTACACAAAGAGTTGAAGAACTATTACAAGAAAATTTTCAGGAAGCAAAAATTATTCGTATGGATGTTGATACCACTTCTCGAAAAGGTGCACACGAACAATTATTAGATGACTTTGGTTCAGGTAAAGGGGATATTTTACTGGGGACACAGATGATAGCGAAAGGTTTGGACTTTCCAAATATTACTTTGGTTGGCGTATTAAATGCTGATACGATGTTAAACTTGCCTGACTTTAGAGCTAGTGAGCGTACATATCAATTGTTGACGCAAGTTTCAGGACGTGCAGGCCGTCATGAAAAAGAGGGACAGGTGATTATACAAACATATAATCCTGATCATTATGCTATTAAAGATGTTCAAGATAATGACTATCATTCCTTTTTCGAAAAAGAAATGAATTATAGAAAGTTAGGTAAATATCCACCATATTTCTTTTTAATTAATTTTACGATTGCGCATAATAATATGAAAAAAGTAATGGAAGCTTCTAAACATATACACAAAATATTGTTACAGCATTTATCAGATAAGGCATTAGTTCTAGGCCCTTCTCCAGCAGCTTTATCACGGATTAATAATGAATATCGCTTCCAAATATTAATAAAATATAAAAGCGAACCTTCATTGCACGAAGCATTAAAGTATTTAGATGATTTTTATCATGATCAGTATTTAAAAGACAAATTATCACTGAAGATAGACATCAATCCACAAATGATGATGTAGGTTGTTGTTGTAAATGGATTAATTGCAGTGTATAAAAGGGGAGTCTTAAAATCAGTATTTTATTGGTTTTAAGGCTCTCTTTTTATTGAATATTAAATATTAATGGTTGAATATGATTGATAGATATAGTAAATTTATTTGCTCATATTTTTTTAAAGGAGTACTAGATATGGAGATGAGAATTGCAAATAAAAATGATATTGAAACAATTATAAAATTAAGAAAAGAACAATTACTTGATCAAGGCATGCATGGTACTGAAGATATTGATGATAATATGAGAGCATATTTTAAAGATGTTTTCGATAAAGGAAACATCTACCAAGTATTTATGATAGATAATCATCAAGTTGTAGCAACAGGAGCTGTTGTCTTCCAACAGATACCACCTGCATATGATAATCATTATGGTGTAGAAGGTTATATTACTAATGTTTATACAACTAAATTATATAGAGGATTAGGTTTGAGTAAACAAATTCTAGAAGAGCTTTTATTAAAGTGTAAAACAGAACAGGTGAATATCGTTAATTTAAAAGCTTCGACTCAAGCAGAGCCATTATATTCTAAAATTGGTTTTATAAAAAATGTATCATCCATGACCATTGAGTTAGCAAATAGTGAAGCGAAACAGTAATAGATATAAAGCTAATTATTATTATATCGTTTATTTAGTTTAACGTTTTAGATGTTTCTAAATAAACTAAATTTTAATATAAGGTATAAATTTAAGGTTTATTTTATTGAAGAAATAATAAAGTAATGTCTTGCTATAGTTAAAATAAATATAAAATGAAAAAGTAGAAGTAAGAAGAATGTCATTCAGCTAGTATTTATTTCTTTTTACTTCTACTTTTTAATTAATTCATATTATAAAATATTAAAAAGAATATAAACTGATTAATAAAAATGCTTTCGCATTATAAGTTATAATGATAACATAATATTAATTTATAAAAATTGGTATAGATGTATTATACGCAATTGCTAAACATTTTAATGATTAATATTTAGCGTGATAAATTATGCGATAAAGTTCTCTAGTCATTGATTAAAAGGGGGGATATAAATGGAATATAATCAGTTTGAACAACCTATCGGTAAGTCATTAATCGATTTTTCTCAACCCAAAACACCAACGGCTGATGTGTTAGAAGGGAAGTATTGTAGATTAGAAAAATTAGCTTCAAAACATATTAACCCTTTATTCACTCATTTTAAGGAGCAAGAAGATGCACCTAATTGGACGTATTTACCAGACGCGCAGCCTAAAAGTTATGATGATTTTGCAACCTATATAAAAAATAAAGTACAAACAAAGGATCCATATTTTTTTGCTATAATAGATCAATTTGATAATGATGTAGTAGGTATTTTATCATTACTTAGAATAAATGAACCAAATGCAACAATTGAAGTTGGTCATATTCATTATGCTAATAAAATGAAACGAACACGTATTGCTACAGAAACACACTACTTATTAGCAAAATATATCTTTGACACTTTGGGATATAGAAGGTATGAATGGAAATGTGATGTATTAAATGAGCCTTCTATAAAAGCAGCCAAACGACTTGGCTTTAAATATGAAGGTTTGTTTAAAAATCATACTATTTATAAACAAAGAAGTAGAGATACATACTGGCTCGCTATGTTAGATGATGAGTGGTCAGTATATAAAACTAAGTTTGAGAATTGGTTGAACGAATATAATTTTGATGAATCTGGCAATCAAATAAATAAGTTATCACTATGATATTACAACATTAACTGGATAATAAATATTTTGTAAACCGTAAGCTTGTATAGGGGAGCTTACGGTTATATTTGTGATGACGGAATAAAATTAAAGTGAAAATATATGTGATTTCAGTTCGTGTATTTCATCAAAGCTTGGTGCAAATTTAACTAAAATAAGTTATAATGATATGATGAATTTTTATGAGGAGTAATTTGTATGACAATAAAGCAACTTGTAACAGCAGAAAATCCAATTTTGCAAAAGCACGTGCCGGATGTATCACGATTTGACGAAAACTTAGCTCAATTATTGCTCGATTTAGAAGACACAATGTATGAAGTTGAGGCTTCTGCCATATGTGCCCCGCAAATTGGCATTTTACAAAAGGTAGCTATTATAGATATGGAAATAGATGGATTGTTACAACTTATTAATCCAAAAATCATTCGAGAATCTGACCAAAAAGTAACTGAGTTAGAGGGCTCTATTTCATTACCTGACATTTATGGTGAAGTTGAAAGAAGTAAAATGATTGTTGTTAAAAGTAACGATAAAAATGGAAACGAAGTAGAAATGACTGCATATGATGATATTGCACGCATGATATTGCATATGATTGATCATTTTGAAGGTAAACTTTTTACAGAACGTGCAGATAAAATTTTGACTGAAGCAGAAGTGGAGGCGTATTTTGAAAATGAGTAAAATTATTTTTATGGGGACACCAGATTTTTCAACAAAAGTGTTAGAAATGTTAATTGCAGAACATAACGTGATCGCAGTCGTTACTCAACCTGATCGACCAGTTGGCAGAAAACGAAAATTAACACCACCACCAGTGAAACAAGTTGCAATAGAACATGCGATTCCTGTATATCAGCCTGAAAAACTGTCAAAATCTGAAGAATTAGAGATGTTGATTGATTTAAACGCGGATTTAATTGTTACTGCGGCATTTGGCCAATTATTACCACAACGTTTATTGGATTCACCAAAGTTAGGTGCTATCAATGTGCATGCATCATTATTACCTAAATATAGAGGTGGAGCCCCGATACATCAAGCGATTATAGATGGAGAAACACAAACTGGTATTTCTATCATGTATATGGCTAAGAAATTGGATGCTGGAAATATTATAGCTCAAAAAGCGATCGATATTGAACCACAAGATGACGTTGGTGTAATGCATGATAAATTAAGCTTTTTAGGTGCTGAATTATTAAAAGAAACCCTTCCTTCTATCATTAATGGTACGAATGAAAGTATTGTTCAAAATGAAGACAAAGCAACATTTGCATCTAACATTCGTCGAGAAGATGAAAAAATTGATTGGTCAGAACCTGCTGAAGTAGTTTATAACCATATTAGAGGTCTATCTCCATGGCCGGTTGCCTACACAATTATGGATGGAGAAAACTTAAAAGTCTATGCTTCACGCATTGAAAAAGATAAAGACGGTGAGCCAGGTACAATAATAGAGACAACTAAGAAAGCAATTATTGTGGCTACAGGTTCTAGTGATGCGATTGCATTAACAGAGATTCAAGTTGCTGGTAAAAAGAGAATGCCTACAGCTAATTACTTAAGTGGTGTACAATCAACACTCGTTGGGAAGGTATTAAAATGACAATTGAAACTAATGTAAGGTTATTAGCTTTTGAAACACTACAAGATATTATTAATGATAAAGCTTATAGTAATATTATTATTAATGAGGTATTAACAAACAATGAGTTAAATCGAGCTGATAAGAATTTATTAACCGAATTAGTATATGGTACGTTAAAAAGAAAATATACACTAGATTATTATTTGAAACCATTTGTACAAACTAAACTTAAAGGTTGGGTCAGACAGTTACTATGGATGAGTATCTATCAGTATATGTATTTGGATAAAGTTCCTGAACATGCGATTATTAATGAAGCTGTTAATATAGCAAAATATAAAGGCGGCCCACATAACGGTAATGTGGTTAATGGAATCTTGAGAACCCTTATGCGCAGTGAGTTACCAAATTTCAATGAAATTTCGGACGATAAGAAGCGAATTGCTATTCAGTATAGTTTGCCTAAATGGCTTGTTGATCACTGGGTGACACACTTTGGAATAGAGGAAACTGAAGCAATTGCACAATCATTTTTAACAAAAGTGACAACAACTGTAAGGGTTAATTTGACAAGAATTTCAGTTGAACATGTGATGCAACGTTTAGAAGAAGAAGGTTACACTGTAACGCAAGATAATGACATTACAATTTGTTTACATATTAGTGGTAAACCGATTATAGAGTCACGCGTATTTAAAGATGGTTTAGTATCTATCCAAGATAAAAGTTCTATGTTTGTAGCTGACGTGATGAATCTTCAAGATGGCGACCTTGTATTAGATGCTTGTAGTGCACCTGGCGGAAAAGCATGTCATATAGCAGAAAGGTTACATGGTACTGGACATGTAGATGCGACAGACATCCATGAACATAAAATTGATTTGATTGATTTTAACATTCGAAAATTACGATTATCTAACATTTCCGCTTTTAGTCACGATGCGACGGAAAATTATGATAAAGTGTATGATAAGATTTTAGTAGATGCACCTTGTAGTGGCTTAGGTGTACTTAGACATAAGCCAGAAATCAAATACGAACAAAGTCAGCAAATTATTCAATCTTTAGTGAATATTCAACTAGAAATTTTAAATAATGTGAAACATCATTTACGTCCAGGAGGCACTTTAGTTTATTCAACTTGTACAATAGAACAGTTAGAAAATGAAAATGTAATATATACATTTTTAAAAGAAAATAAAGATTTTGAATTTGATTTATTTGAACATCCAATCAGTGGAGAAAAGGTAAAAACTTTACAAGTGTTACCTCAGCATTTTAATTCTGATGGCTTTTTCATTACTAGGATAAAAAGAAAGGACCAATAAATAATGATAACTGCAGAAAAGAAGAAAAAGAATAAATTTCTTCCCAATTTTGAAAAGCAATCTATATACTCTTTAAGATATGATGAAATGGAAAATTGGTTAAAGGAAAATGGGCAACAAAAATTCAGAGCGAAACAAATCTTTGAATGGTTATATGAAAAACGAGTAGACAGCATTGATGAAATGACAAATTTGTCTAAAGAGTTAAGAGCACTATTGAAAGATCATTTTGCAATGACAGTTATGACGACAGTAGTTAAACAAGAAAGCAAAGATGGTACAATCAAATTCTTATTTGAATTACAAGATGGGTACACAATCGAAACAGTATTAATGAGACATGAATATGGTAATTCCGTATGTGTTACTACTCAAGTGGGTTGCCGTATAGGTTGTACATTCTGTGCATCTACACTAGGTGGCTTAAAGCGTAATTTAGAAGCGGGAGAAATTGTATCTCAAGTGCTTACTGTCCAAAAAGCATTAGATGAAACCGAAGAACGTGTATCTCAAATCGTCATCATGGGTATTGGTGAGCCATTTGAAAACTATGATGAAATGATGGACTTTTTGAAGATTGTTAATCATGACAATGGTTTAAATATAGGTGCGCGTCATATTACTGTTTCTACTTCTGGTATTATACCTAGAATTTATGATTTTGCTGACGAAGATATTCAAATCAATTTTGCAGTAAGCTTACATGGGGCTAATGACGAAATTCGTTCTCGATTAATGCCTATTAACCGAGCGTATAATGTTGAAAAATTAATGGAAGCCATTAAATATTATCAAGAAACAACAAATAGACGTGTTACATTTGAATATGGTCTATTTGGAGGCGTCAACGACCAAGTTGAGCATGCGAGAGAGTTAGCACATTTAATTCAAAAATTAAACTGTCATGTAAATTTAATACCTGTGAACCATGTACCAGAAAGAAATTACGTCAAGACGCCTAAAGAAGATATCTTTAAATTTGAAAAAGAATTAAAGAGACTAGGTATTAATGCAACTATAAGAAGAGAACAAGGTGCTGATATAGATGCAGCATGTGGTCAATTAAGAGCTAAGGAACGAAAAGTAGAAACGAGGTAATAGTATGCTAAAAGCACAATTTTTTACTGACACAGGTCAATATCGTGATAAGAACGAAGATGCAGGTGGTGTGTTCTATAATAAAACAGAACAACAATTACTTGTACTCTGTGATGGTATGGGTGGACATTTAGCAGGAGAAGTAGCAAGTCAATTTGTAACAGATGAATTGCAACGTCGTTTTGAAGAAGAAAATTTAATTGAACCTAACCAAGCCGAGGATTGGCTGAGAACTACACTAAAAGCGATTAATCGTGAATTATATCAACTCTCTGTTGATAATACAGACTATTATGGCATGGGAACAACTTGTGTTTGTGCGTTAGTATTTGATGATTATGTAGTGGTGGCAAATATTGGTGATTCAAGAGGATATTTGGTTAATAGTAGAGAGATTGAACAAATTACAAACGATCATTCTTTCGTTAATCATTTAGTGATGATTGGTCAAATTAGTGCTGAAGAAGCATTCAATCATCCGCAAAAAAATATTATTACAAAAGTTATGGGTACGGATAAGGTAGTAACACCAGATATTTTTGTAAAAAGAACTAATTTTTATGATTTTCTATTACTTAACTCGGATGGATTAACAGATTTTGCGAGAAATCATATGATTCAAGAAGAATTAATGCAAGAAAATGATTTAGAAACACACGGCCGGAATCTTATTGAATTAGCAATATCTCAAGAAACGAATGATAATGTGAGTATTGTTTTAGCAGAAATTGAAGGAGATAAGGTATGATTGGAAAATTAATAAGCGAACGTTATAAAGTGATAAAAAAGCTTGGCGGCGGTGGCATGAGCACGGTATATTTGGCTGATGACACAATTTTAAATCGCAATGTAGCAATTAAAGCTATTAGGATACCTTCTGGTGAAAAAGAAGAAACAATTAAGCGTTTTGAACGTGAAGTCCACAATTTAACACAACTTTCACATAAAAATATCGTTAATGTTTTTGATGTCACTGAAAATGATGAAAATTTCTTTTTAGTGATGGAGTACATAGAAGGTCCCACTTTATCAGAATATATTCAACAACATCGACCTCTAGACATCAAAACCGTAATCAAATTTACTGAACAAATTATTGAAGGAATAAAGCATGCACATGATACAAAGATTGTTCATCGTGATGTAAAACCTCAAAATATTTTGGTGAGTCGTGATCAAACACTAAAAATATTAGATTTTGGTATTGCAAAAGCATTAAGCGAAACGACGATGACCCAAACAAATCATGTTTTAGGGACGGTTCAATACCTTTCTCCTGAACAAGCGCGCGGTGATGTAACAGATAACGGCACTGATATATATTCTATTGGTGTTGTACTGTATGAAATGTTAGTAGGACAACCTCCTTTTTCCGGTGAAACAGCAGTAAGCATCGCTATAAAACATATCCAAGATCCGATGCCTAATGTTTCTAGCAAACGTTCTGAAGTCCCACAATCATTGAGCAACGTCGTGCTTAAAGCGACTGAAAAAGATAAGAAAGATCGCTATCAATCGGTTCAGGAAATGCAAGATGACTTGTCTACTGTCCTGACAAAAGAGCGTGAAAATGAATCACCATATCATTCTGTTGACGCTGACACTAAAACAGTGCCTATTGATAAAGCAGAGATTGCTAATCAGACTCGTGATGAAGATAAAGCAAAAAGCATGAATCAAACCATGCAAATTCCAATTGTTAATCAACAATATTTTCAATCAAATGAGGAACAATTATATACAATGCCTCCGAAAAAAAGATCAAAAAAGAAAAAGTTTTTCTATGGTTTAATCATTGTATTACTGTTGTTTGGATTATTTGGTTTTATGGCCATGGGAATGTTTGGTAATAAATATTTGGAAACACCTAATTTAATAGGTAAGACTGAAAAAGAAGCTGAAGGTATTTTAAGGGATAACAAACTAGAATTAGGCAAAACTACAAGAGCTTATAGTGATAAATATCCTGAGAATAAAATTATTAAAACATCACCTGGTAAAGGTGAACGTTTAGAACAACAAAGTAAAGTGGACATTGTATTATCAAAAGGACCTAAAACTGCAGAAATGCCAAATTTATATGGATTACCAAAAGTAGAAGCATTAAATAAATTAAAAAAATTAGGAATTGATGATGCAAAAGTAGATCAATCTTATACGAAACAAAATGTAGCTAAAGGCTTAATTGAAGCACAGAGTGTTTCGCCAGGTGATAGAGTGAAAATAAATGATAGTGACATTAAATTGACTGAATCATTAGGTGTTAAACAAGTTTATGTGGATGATTATGAGAAAAAATCATTCAAGACAGCTAAATCTGAACTAGAATCTAAAGGATTTAAAGTAGTTACTGTAGAAAAACGCTCTGATAAAACAGTTAAAAAGGACAATGTCATTAGTCAATCGCCTAAAGACGAAGAAGTAGATGAAGGTTCTACCGTAGAATTCGTAGTATCTACAGGTAAACCGAAAGCATCAGAGAAAAAAGAAGATAAAGATTCTGAGGAGCAAGAAGATAAGTCATCTAAAGAAGATGATAAACCTCAAACTAAAACATATACAGAAACCTATCAAGTTCCCTATACGGGTGATGATGATGAAAGCCAAGAAGTGAAAGTATATGTGAGAGACAAGGATGACAAAGGATCATCAGCTGCACAAAGCTTCAAAATTAAAGATGATAAAACCGTTACTATTCCAATGACGATTGAAAAAGGAGAGACGGCGGGTTATACGATTCGAGTTGATGGCAAGATTGTAGCTGATAAAGATATTCCTTATGATTTTTAGCGCAACTTAACGAACAAAGTGAAGGGAGTTTAGTTGCGCTTATGCAGAAGCCAAAGGCTTCTGCGAACTGCTTATAAAAAATGACTATAACAGAGTATTATTGCTATCATTCCATGTAGTAATAATGCTCTGTTATTTATTTTTAACTGAAATAGTCTCAAATCGTATTTAAATTAAAAAGCCTTTGCTATAATATAGTATGTAAAGCTTTTAAAAGAGGGGTGCCTAAGTGAAAACAGGACGCATCATAAAATCATTAAGTGGTGTATATCGCGTAGATGTAAATGGCGAAATGTACGACACAAAACCACGTGGATTATTTAGAAAAAATAAATTTTCACCTATTGTTGGTGATGTTGTAGATTTTGAAGTTGAAAATATTACAGAAGGTTATATTCACCATGTTCACGAACGAAAAAATGAATTAAAAAGACCACCAGTTAGCAATGTTGATCACCTAGTATTAGTGATGAGTGCGGTAGAACCTGAATTTTCAACTCAGTTATTGGATAGATTTTTAGTCATAGCACACTCGTATCATATGAGACCTCGCATATTAGTAACTAAACGTGATATTACTTCACCTAGCATGGAAAACAAAATATTACAGACACTAAAAGTTTATGAAAATATGGGATATCATACACAATTTATAAGTGTTGAAGATCATATCGATGAAGTTTTCATGCAATGGGGAGAAGGACTAGTAGTATTAAGCGGTCAATCAGGTGTTGGGAAATCTACGTTATTAAATCGATATTTTCCTGAATTGAATATTGAAACACAACATATATCTAGAGCGTTAAATAGGGGTAGACATACTACAAGGCATGTAGAATTATTTGAACGAAAAAATGGCTTTATAGCTGACACACCTGGATTTAGCGCATTAGATTTTAATCATATTCAAAAAGATGAAGTGAAACATTATTTCATGGAAATCAATGAATATGGTGAACATTGTAAATTTAGAGATTGCAACCATATAAACGAACCCAAGTGTAATGTTAAGCATGAAATAGAAAAAGGGAATATAGCTCACTTTAGATATGAACATTATTTACAATTATTTAATGAAATTGCAAACAGAAAGGAAAGATATTAAGTGGCAAAATTATATCCATCATTATTATCAGCTGATTTTTTACAATTACAAAAGGAATTAAAAGCATTAGAAGATGCAGGTGTTGATGGTGTGCACTTTGATGTGATGGACGGTCAATTTGTTCCAAATATTTCAATTGGATTGCCTATATTAGAAGCCGTTAGAAAGGGTACTGATTTACCAATAGATGTGCATTTGATGATAGAAGAACCAGAAAAATATGTGGAGCTTTTTGCAGCACAGGGTGCAGACATGATTTCAGTACATGTGGAAGCAACACCGCATATTCATAGAGTAATACAACAAATTAAAAATACTAATGTAAAAGCTGGTGTAGTCATTAACCCAGGTACATCGGTGAATACGATTATGCCAGTGCTAAAAATGGTGGATTATGTACTTGTCATGACAGTTAATCCTGGATTTGGCGGTCAAACATTCATTCAAGATAGCATTAGCAAATTGGACGAACTAGTCAAGATAAAGAAAGCATTAAACTTATCATTTGAAATCGAAGTTGATGGTGGTATTAACGATGAAACAGTTGCAACTGTTATCGAACACGGTGCCACTATGTTGGTAGCTGGTTCATATTTCTTTAAACAAAAAGATTATAAACAAGTGACGCAAACATTGAAAGGTTGAAGTCAATGAAAGTCAATTTATTATGTGGTGCAAGAAATTTACCAGAAAATATTTTACAAAATAAGGCAAATGAGTCATGGATAGGGGTTGACCGAGGTGCATTAATATTGATTGAATCAGGTATTATGCCTCAATTTGCAGTCGGTGATTTTGATTCAATAACTAAAGAAGAAAGGGATTATTTGGCTGAAAAACTAGCAATTAATCCATATCATTCTGAAAAAGATGACACTGATTTAGCATTGGGTATCGATCAAGCAATCCATTCAGGCTATAGTGAAATATGTGTTTATGGAGCAACCGGTGGACGTTTAGACCATTTTATGGGTGCATTGCAAATTTTAGAGAAACCAGAATATACAAAAAAGAAAATTAACATTAAAATCATTGACCAACAAAATGAAATTTCATATTTATCTGCTAAAGATCATTGTGTTGAAAGAGATTTTAATTATCCATATATATCATTCATCCCAATTACATATCCTACAGTTATTTCACTAGCCAATTTTAAATATGAATTGAAGCAATCATCTTTACAGCTCGGTTCTACGCTGACAATATCTAATGAATTAATAAAACCACGAGGTACTGTTTCTATTTATTCAGGTAGCGTATTAATGATTAAAAGTAAAGATTGATAAATCGTAGCAAAATTAATTATAAACAAAAAAAGACCAATCCTCCACATAAGGATTGGTCTTTTTCGTGCATTATATTTATTAAACTCTAGTTACTTTACCAGATTTTAAAGCACGTGCAGAAACCCAAACTTTTTTAGGTTTTCCGTCTACAAGAATTCTAACTTTTTGAAGGTTAGCATTCCATCTTCTTTTAGAAGAATTTAAAGCGTGTGAACGATTGTTTCCAGTTGAAGCTTTGCGACCTGTTACGAAACATTGTTTGCCCATGAAAGTACCTCCTTTAATAAATATAAATACACATATCTACTACATACTTGAATAATGTACCACATAAAAAAAATAATGGCAATAAAATGAAAAAAATTTCTTTACATAGCTTCTACTTTTGTTACACTCATTTTATGATATAATTGTAAACTATGGATAATATTGTATTTTTTAATCTTAATATAAAGTTTTAAAGTATCAAAAATAAAGTGAGAACCATAAACTAGGAGGCCCAATAAAATGACATTAGAAATTACAAATGATTATGGTAGCATAGACATTTCAAACGAAGTAATAGCTTCAGTTGTGGGTAGTAAAGCGGTAGAATGTTATGGCATTGTAGGAATGGCTTCTAGACAACAAGTAAGAGATGGAATTGCTGAAATTTTAGGTTATGAAAATTATGCAAAAGGCATTGTTGTGAGAGAAGAAAATAGTGTGTTGGATGTTGATATGTATATCATTGTAAGTTACGGTACAAAGATATCAGAAGTTGCAAGCAATGTTCAATCAACTGTCAAATATACATTAGAACAAACATTAAAAGTTAAAGTAAATTCAATTAATATATTTGTACAAGGCGTACGAGTGGATAATGGCAAGAAAAACTAGGAGGACATAACGAGATGGTTAGTAAAATAAATGGTAAATTATTTGCCGAAATGATTATTCAAGGGGCACAAAATTTATCTAATCATTCAGATTTAGTAGATTCATTAAATGTATACCCGGTGCCAGATGGGGATACAGGGACAAATATGAACTTAACAATGACATCAGGCAGAGAAGCAGTAGAAGAGAATTTATCACAGCATATTGGCGAGTTAGGTAAAACATTTTCAAAAGGTTTATTAATGGGGGCACGTGGAAATTCTGGCGTTATCTTATCACAGCTTTTTAGAGGATTTAGCAAAAATTTAGAAAGTTTTAGCGAAATTAATGCACAGCAATTAGCAGAAAGTTTTAAAGCTGGTGTTAACACTGCATATAAAGCAATTATGAAACCCGTAGAAGGCACAATTTTAACTGTTGCTAGAGATGCTGCGGATGCAGGTATACAAAAGGCACAAGAAACAGAAGATTGCATTGAACTTGTGACATATATTATAGAACAAGCCCAAATTTCTTTAGAGAATACGCCCAATTTGTTACCTGTATTAAAAGAAGTTGGTGTAGTTGATAGTGGTGGTAAAGGATTAGTTATCGTTTATGAAGGTTTCCTAAAAGCTTTAAAAGGTGAAACTGTAACTGCAGAAACTCCAAAATTAGATACAGAAACTTTAGTGAATGAAGAACATGACTTCCACGGTGTGATTAATACTGAAGATATTGTTTATGGATATTGTACCGAAATGATGGTTCGTTTTGGGGTGAATAAAAAAGTATTCGATGAAGATACTTTTAGAGAAGAAATGAGTCAATTTGGGGATTCATTATTAGTTATTAATGATGATGAAATTGTAAAAGTTCATGTACATACAGAAAAACCTGGCGATGTTTTTAATTACGGACAACAATATGGTGAATTAATTAAATTAAAAGTTGAGAATATGCGAGAACAACATCGTGAAGTTGTAAAAAAAGAACAAAAAGGTACAAATACACAACAATCTAATCAAGAAACTTCAACAGTAGACACTGCTGTCATCGCTATTTCTATGGGAGAAGGCATATCAGAATTGTTTAAATCCATGGGTGCGACACATTTAATAAGTGGTGGCCAGACAATGAACCCGTCTACTGAAGATATTGTGAAAGTGATTGAACAATCCCAATGTAAACGTGCAATCATCTTGCCAAATAATAAAAATATTATGATGGCGAGTGAACAAGCTGCATCAATTGTAGATGCTGAAACTATTGTGATTCCTTCGAAATCTATACCACAAGGAATAGCTGCATTATTTAATTATGATGAATCAGACGAATTAATTGATAATAAAGCACGCATGATTGAATCATTAGAAGTGATAACTTCTGGCTCTGTTACTTACGCTGTTAGGGATACCAAAGTCGATGGTGTAGAAATAAAAAAAGATGCATTTATGGGATTAGTCGAGGATAAAATTGTCACAAGCAATGAAGATGAATTTGAGACTGTTAAACAGTTATTGTCTCAAATGATTACGGACGAAAGTGAAATAATCACTATGATTATCGGTGAAGATGCCAATAGTGATATAACATCTAATGTTGAATCCTGGATTGAAACAACGTATCCAGATATTGAAATAGATCAACATCAAGGTGATCAGCCTGTATATCAATATCTGTTTTCTGTGGAATAATGTTAGTTTGTTGATAACGACAAAAATTTCTATCAATATACGTAATTAGGTATGTGTCATATCTGGTTACGTATATTTATTTTGACGCAAAAAAATGGGTGAAGTTAATGTTTAAAGAAGTATATACTAAATAGATGTAAATATCGTAATAATATTCATGGTAAAGAATAATTATTTTCATTATGTTTATATGTGTATATGTGTATTCAATTCACAATAGTGTGCAATTTGTAATAATTTTGAATTAAAAGCAGTACAACTAAAATTAGTTTATAATGTTAACTTAAATTGTTATAATAATAAAGGTGCAAATAAAATGTAAGCGCAACACTTTAGAATGATTAAAAATAAGGGTGGGGTATCCATTATGAAATATAAAACAGTTTTCGATATAATTGGTCCAACAATGGTTGGTCCATCATCTTCACATACAGCAGGTGCAGTCAGAATTGGCTTAGTAGCTAAAGATTTATTTAATCAAATACCAAAACAAGTTGATATATATTTGTATGGGTCATTTATGGAAACATATAAGGGCCATGGTACAGATGTAGCACTTGTGGGTGGCTTATTAGGATATGATACAGACGACGATCGAATCCAAAAAAGTTTAGAGACTGCTGAAGAAATTGGCATGAAAGTGAATTTTATTGAAATGGCAGAAGAACGCTCTCACCCAAACACTGCAATTATTAATATGAGAGACGGAGAAAAAGAAATTTCTGTTGAAGGTGTGTCTATTGGTGGCGGTAAGATAGAAGTTGTTGCAATCAATGGTTTTAGTATTGCAATTAGTGGTAACTATCCAGCACTTTTAGTATTCCATAAAGATACATTTGGTACGATCGGCCGTGTAGCTAATATATTAGGTGATTCCAGTATTAATGTTGGCAGCATGCAAGTTTCAAGAAAAGAAAAAGGTGACCAAGCATTAATGACATGTGAATTAGATGATGCTATCAATGATGAAATAATAGAAAAAATAAAAAACGTCGATGGTGTAGTGACAGTCTCACTCATGGGCGACGCCTAATGGAGGGATATCAATGTTTAAAAGTGTAAAAGAACTCATTGAAAAATGTGAGACAGAAGATAAAAAAATATATGAAGTGATGCTTGAGCAAGAAATGGAAGTTACTGGTTTATCAGAAGAAGAAGTATATGCACATATGGATAAAAATTTACAAACTATGGAAAATGCATTAGATGAAGGCTTAGAAGGCGTAACTTCAACGACTGGTCTAACAGGTGGAGACGCTGTTTTAATAAAAGAATATTTAAAAACAGGTAAATCTTTATCTGGTGCAACATTATTAGATGCTGTGAGCAAAGCAGTAGCAACAAATGAAGTAAATGCAGCAATGGGTAAAATTTGTGCTACACCAACGGCTGGTTCAGCTGGAGTCGTTCCTGGGGTTCTGTTTGGTTTGAAACCACGATTAGAACCTACACGTAAAGATATGTTGAATTTCTTATTAACTTCAGGCGCATTTGGATTTGTTGTAGCAAATAATGCATCGATATCTGGAGCAGCAGGTGGTTGTCAGGCAGAAGTTGGATCGGCCGCAGCTATGGCTGCAGGTGCGACAGTTGAGCTTGCAGGTGGTACACCACAACAATCTTCGGAAGCTTTTGCAATTTGTTTGAAAAATATGCTAGGTTTAGTATGTGACCCTGTAGCTGGATTAGTAGAAGTACCTTGTGTAAAAAGAAATGCAGCTGGGGCATCTAATGCAATCGTCTCAGCCGATATGGCATTAGCAGGTGTAACTTCCAGAATCCCGACAGACGAAGTAATAGAAGCAATGTATAAAATAGGGCAAACGATGCCTTCAGCGTTGCGTGAAACTGGTCGTGGAGGTTTAGCAGGCACACCGACAGGACAGCGTTTAAAACAAGAAATATTTGGTGATTAAAATGTCAAAAGTCAATTTAATAGAAAGCCCATTTCCATTATCACAAATCAAGGGTTTAGGTCCTAAGCGGTTAGTGGTATTAAATGAATTGAACATTTATACAGTAGAAGATTTAATCTTATATTTACCAACGCGTTATGAAGACAATACTGTAGTTGACTTGAATGAAGCAGAAGATCAAGCGATGGTGACTGTTGTTGGGGAAGTATACTCAACACCCACTGTCGCTTTTTTTGGTAGGAATAAATCTAAGTTGACAGTTCATTTAATGGTTAACAATATTGCAGTAAAATGTGTATTTTTTAATCAACCCTACTTGAAAAAGAAACTAGAACTACACCAAACGGTTACGATTAAAGGAAAATGGAATAGAAATAAGCAAGAAATTAACGGAAATCGAATGTTTTTTAATCAACCAGCAATGGAAGATGTACAATTTGAACCCATTTATCGAATTAAAGAAGGGATAAAGCAAAAACCATTACGTGATATGATTAGGCAAGTTTTAGAACATGTTACGATTCATGAATGGATATCAGATTCATTGAGAGAAAAATATAAATTAGAAACACTAGAAGATACAATCAAAACATTACACCTTGCACCGGACAAAACTTCATTGCTCAAAGCGAGAAGAACTTACGCATTTATTGAATTATTTATGTTTGAACTTAGAATGCAATGGCTAAATAGGTTGGAAAAAATATCAGATGACGCAATCGAAATTGATTATGATATTCAATTAGTAAGAAATTTTATATCATGTTTACCATTTGAATTAACTGATGCACAAAAGCAAAGTGTAAACGAGATATTTAGAGATTTAAAAGCGCCTATTCGCATGCATAGATTGTTACAAGGTGATGTTGGATCAGGAAAAACAGTCGTAGCTGCAATTTGTATGTATGCATTAAAAACAGCAGGTTATCAATCTGCTTTAATGGTACCTACTGAAATACTTGCAGAACAGCATGCTGAAAGTCTTGCAGAAATCTTTGGTGACAGAATGAACATTGCTTTACTTACAGGTTCAGTAAAAGGGAAAAAACGCAAAATTTTGTTGGAACAGCTCGAGCAAAATGAGATAGATTGTATTATTGGTACACATGCGCTTATTCAAGATGATGTTGTCTTTAATAATGTGGGCCTTGTAATTACAGATGAACAGCATCGTTTTGGTGTCAATCAACGACAATTGCTGAGAGAAAAAGGCGCGATGACAAACGTTTTGTTTATGACAGCGACACCTATTCCACGCACATTAGCAATTTCTGTTTTTGGAGAAATGGATGTATCCTCAATCAAACAGTTACCAAAGGGTAGGAAACCTATTATAACCTCTTGGTCTAAACATGAAGCATATGAAAGTGTATTACAACAAATGTCTGCTGAATTAAAAAAAGGTAGGCAAGCATATGTGATTTGTCCATTGATAGAAAGTTCAGAGCATTTAGAAGATGTACAAAATGTAGTTGAATTGTTCGAATCTTTACAAGCCTATTATGGTAAAGGAAAAGTTGGACTACTTCATGGTAAATTAACCTCAGAAGAAAAAGATCAAGTGATGCAACAATTTAGTAATCATGAAATTGATATATTGGTGTCAACGACAGTGGTAGAAGTAGGAGTTAACGTTCCTAATGCAACATTTATGATGATATATGATGCGGATCGATTTGGATTATCAACTTTACATCAATTAAGAGGACGTGTTGGTAGAAGTGAACACCAAAGCTATTGTGTATTAATTGCTTCACCTAAAACTGAAACAGGGATAGAACGTATGAATGTAATGACACAAACAACAGATGGTTTTGAATTAAGTGAACGTGATTTAGAAATGAGAGGACCTGGTGATTTCTTTGGTGTGAAACAAAGTGGGTTACCTGACTTTTTAGTAGCGAATGTTGTTGAAGATTATAAAATGTTAGAAGTAGCGAGAGATGAGGCAGCAGAATTAATTCAATCCGGTGCATTTTTTGAAGATGAGTATCAAAGATTAAGAACATTTGTAGAAGATAATTTACTATATACTAGTTTTGATTAACAAAAACAGCAATTTAGCGTGTCATTTGCTAAACTGCTGTTTTTTTATATTTACGAGCCTACACCTACTTTAGTCCATGCTTGTGCTACAGATTGTGATTCGTTACTATTATGGCCATATAATTCATCTGCTGCTTGTTTTAAGGCAATTTTGGCATCAGAAAATTCAGCATTGGACGTCAAATATTGAGTTAATGCGAGATAGTATATTTGCTCAGCTTTTTCTTTACCAATTGATTGTATCGTTAGATATGCAGCTTTGTTTGGAATACCACTATTAATATGGACACCACCATTATCTTCATCACCAGTATAAAATTGATCCATATGTGCTGGTTGATCATATTTTTCTGGATCTTTTAAACTTCTTAAAGCGTCACCATCTTGATTGGGAGTATATACATCTTCACCCATCAGCCAGTTATCAGGGTCAATAAAATACCCAAATACATCTGAGAAAGATTCGTTGAGTGCACCAGATTGATTTACATATTCTAAATTAGCAGTTCTTTCAGTTACCGCATGTGTTAATTCATGAGCAACAATATCTTTAGCGCCTGATAAGGGATTAAATGTTTGACCATCACCGTCACCGTAAACCATATATTGTCCGGTCCATGCTGCATTATTATAGTTCTTATCAAAATGGACAACTGAATTAATATCAGCAGCATTATCGTCGTAACTATTTCTATCGTGTGTATTTAAATAATAATCATAAACTGCTTTTGCGTAATAGTGTGCATCGACGCCAGGACGTTGTTGTTTTTTATCAAAATATTTTGAATCATTTATGATAGGAGAAAATTGATCAGTGGTTCCATTGGCACTTTCAGTATTAATATGTGCATCTGTCGTTGTATCATTTAAAGTATATTGTCCATTGTTGCTAGATACATTAAGTGGTGATTTTTTATCACCATTCACTCCGATACCAGAGCCTTTTTCTAAAGCGTGTTCAATCACATTTTGTTTTTTTAATATCTCCCCAGTGCTAGCATCAACTTGTATTTGCCAATGTGCAGGCTTAGGAGATATGTAATTTAATTCTATATTATATATATATCTTTCTTTTTTACTATTAACATCTAGTTTGTTTTTAGACACTACTTTAAAGCCATCGATGTTTGTAACGTCATTGCTTTTTTTACCAATTGCTTTAAAGGCTAATTTTTCTGCTTGGGAAGAAGATAGTTTCACCGTATTATTAACGTCGATATGTTGTCTGTGTATATGACCATTGATAAGTGATACGTTTCCATCAGAGTTCACATGGACTTTAATTGTGCTATCATTAGCTAAAATATGATTGATTTTTGGTTTTAATTCATAATGTTTAACACCAGTTGAATCAACACTGCTATTGATTACTTTGTATTGTTTAAATGCATTTTTATTAATAGATTCTGTTTTAGTTTTATTTGTATTGAGCACAGATGTAGCGTTGTTTTGTAGGAAATGTTCTACATCTATTTTATTGGAAATTTTTGTTTCAGTTGAAGTTTCTAAGTTTTCAGGAAGGATACTATTGATTTCTTTTGCGTTACTCTGAGTGGAAAAAGCTGCAAAAAATGTTGCAGATAGCAATGCATTGGTCACTACTTTTTTCAATGTTTACAACCCCTTTGAATTGGAATGAATAATCTATGTATTTCTGAACATTTTTTAATAGTTAAGTGTTTTAAAAACGATAAATTTTATTTTTATATAATTTAACATATTATTATTAAAAGTTATATATTAACTTTAAAAACTTTTTTTACTTTGGTTATAAAAGTGTTCAGCTTTAACTCAATATAATGGAGAAAGTCTTATGTTTTTAGTTGAGCAATTGAAATAGAAAGTGTTATGATATGTTAGGAATGTTTAAGACTTGGTACTAAAATTAGGGAGTAGTAAACTATGAAGTTAAAAAAACAAGAACGTCGTGAAGCGATAAAAAAAGAAATAGAAAAAAATCCCTTTATTACTGATCTTGATTTAAGCAGTCTTTTTTCAGTCAGTATCCAAACAATAAGGTTGGATCGTACACACTTAAATATTCCTGAATTGAGAAAAAGAATAAAATCCGTTGCGAGAAAAAATCACGAAAGTATTCGATCTATTGATGGAAGTGAAATCATAGGTGATGTGATTAACGTTGAACCAGATCATCAAGCAACATCTCTGATTAATATTGATGAAGATTCAGTATTTACAAGAAATAAGATTGCCAGAGGTCATGTGTTGTTTGCACAGGCCAATTCATTATGTGTGGCACTTATACATAAACCAGTCGTTTTAACTAAAGAAAGTAATGTTTCATTTTTAAAACAAGTTAAATTAAACGATACAGTACGTGCTGAAGCACAAGCTGTCGAAATAACGAATAAATATTTTAAGATAAAAGTAAATTCGTATGTCAAAGATACTTTAGTATTTAGAGGTACATTCAAAATGTATTATACAAGTGAGGATGAACAAAATGGTTAAAATAGCTATCGACATGATGGGTGGCGATGACGCACCTGGCATCGTTTTAGAAGCTGTTGAAAAAGCGGTCAATGATTTTAAAGATTTAGAAATTATATTATTTGGAGACCAAAATAAATGTAATATTAATCACGAAAGAGTGGAAGTACGTCACTGTACAGAAGCGATAACGATGGAAGATGAACCAGTAAGAGCAATTAAACGGAAAAAAAATAGTTCGATGGTGCGCATGGCTGAAGCAGTAAAATCTGGTGAAGCGGATGGATGTGTATCAGCCGGTAATACAGGTGCATTAATGTCTGCTGGACTATTTATTGTTGGTAGAATTAAAGGTGTAGAAAGACCAGCATTAGTGCTTACTTTACCTACTGTATCAGGTAAAGGTTTTGTATTTATGGATGTCGGTGCAAATGCGGATGCTAAAGCAGAACACTTATTGCAATATGCACAATTAGGCAATATTTATGCACAAAAAATACGTAATATTGAACAACCTTCTGTAGCATTGCTTAATATAGGAACTGAAGCAGCTAAAGGAAATACATTAACTAAAAAAGCGTTTAATTTAATGGATGAACAACAAGAATTTCATTTTGCTGGTAATGTAGAAGCGAAAGTATTAATGGATGATGCTGCAGATGTCGTTGTCACAGATGGCTATACTGGTAACATGATCCTAAAAAATCTAGAAGGTGTAGCAAAATCTATAGGAAAAATGTTGAAATCTACACTTTTAAGTAGTTTAAAAAATAAATTAGCAGCGTTAGTCTTACGCAAAGATTTAAATGAGTTAACTACAAAAATGGACTATGCAGAATATGGTGGTTCAGTTTTACTAGGATTGAATGGTATCGTTGTAAAAGCACATGGTAGTTCTAATGCCAAGGCATTTTATTCAGCAATTCGTCAAGCTAAGGTTGCTGGAGAATTAAATATAGTAGATACAATGAGAGAAACGGTGGGGTCAAAAAATGGGTAAAACAGCGATTATTTTTCCTGGACAAGGGTCACAAAAAGTAGGCATGGCTAGTGATTTGTTTAATGAAAGTGATGCCGCAACATCAATTCTAAATGAAGCACAAGCACAATTGGATTTTGATATCTTAGAAACAATGTTTGAAGATGCCGAAGGTAAATTAGGCCAAACTGAAAATACACAACCAGCATTACTTACACATAGTACCGCTTTATTAATGGCATTAAAACAAATTGATGCAGATTATACAATGGGTCATAGCTTAGGTGAGTACGCGAGTCTAGTAGCGAGTGGCGTATTAAAGTTTGAGGACGCGGTAAAAATAGTTCGTAAACGTGGACAATTGATGGCAGCAGCTTTTCCTGATGGTGTTGGTAGCATGGCAGCTGTCCTAGGTTTAAATTACAGTGAAGTTGATGACATTTGCAAACAACTTTCAACAGAAGACGAAGTCATAGAACCTGCTAATATCAATGCACCTGGACAAATTGTGGTTTCAGGGCATAAAACATTAATAGATCAACTTGTTGCTGAAGGAAAATCTTTGGGTGCTAAACGCGTCATGCCTTTAGCCGTTTCTGGTCCTTTCCATTCATCCATGATGCAAGTTATTGAATCGGACTTTGCAAATTATATCGAACAATTTGAATGGAACGACGCCAATTATCCAGTGGTACAAAATGTAAATGCTAAAGGTGAAACAGATGCTAAAGAAATTAAAGAGAATATGATTAAACAATTATATTCTCCGGTTCAATTTATAGATTCTGTGACATGGCTACTTGATCAAGGTGTCGACCATTTTATTGAAATTGGGCCAGGTAAAGTACTTTCAGGATTAATAAAAAAAATAAATAGAGATGTTAAGCTTACTTCAATTCAAACATTAGAAGACGTAAAAGGGTGGAATGAAAATGACTAAAAATGCATTAGTAACTGGAGCATCTAGAGGTATTGGTCGTAGTATAGCAATTCAGTTAGCTGAAGAAGGTTATAACGTAGCAGTAAACTATGCAGGTAATAGAGAAAAAGCAGAGGCTGTAGTAGAAGAAGTGAAAGCTAAAGGTGTAGAAAGCTTAGCAATTCAAGCTAATGTTGCCAATGGCGATGAAGTAAAAGCAATGATTAAAGAAGTAGTAAACCAATTTGGTACAGTCGATGTATTAGTCAATAATGCAGGTATTACTAGAGATAATTTATTGATGCGTATGAAAGAAAGTGAATGGGATGACGTTATCGACACTAATTTAAAAGGTGTGTTTAACTGTATTCAAAAGGTTACACCACAAATGTTAAGACAAAAAAGTGGGTCAATCATCAATTTATCTAGTGTAGTTGGTGCAGTAGGAAATCCAGGCCAAGCTAATTATGTTGCAACAAAAGCAGGCGTTATTGGATTGACTAAATCTGCTGCGAAAGAATTAGCTTCAAGAAATATCACAGTTAATGCCGTTGCACCAGGATTTATTGTATCTGACATGACAGATGCATTATCAGATGATTTAAAAGATCAAATGTTGCAACAAATTCCATTAGCAAGATTTGGAGAAGACACTGATATTGCAAATACAGTAGCATTTTTAGCTTCAGACAAAGCAAAATATATTACTGGTCAAACAATACATGTCAATGGTGGTATGTTTATGGAATAGTGTAACTGTACGGACATACCATTTTGAACATGACTTGATATGACTTATGGATGTATGTCATGCTCTAAGTATGTAATTCATTGAAATACTACTTGTATTTCAATCGATAAAATGGGAAAATATAAAAGTCTATCATAGGCTTTTAAAAGGAGGTGAATCGACGTGGAAAACTTCGACAAAGTAAAAGATATCATCGTTGACCGTTTAGGTGTTGACGCTGAAAAAGTAACTCAAGATGCATCTTTCAAAGATGATTTAGGCGCTGACTCACTTGATATTGCTGAATTAGTTATGGAATTAGAAGACGAATTTGGTACTGAAATTCCAGATGAAGAAGCTGAAAAAATCAACACTGTTGGTGATGCAGTTAACTTTATCAATAGTATGGAAAAATAATAAACAAATATCTGAGTCGTGGATTTTACGGCTCAGATTTTTTCTATTAAAAAGCAGTTAACTTTAGTAATCATATCAATAGTAATCGTTAAAGAGGGTTAATGTTCTATAAATGATAAAATGAATGTATGATTAGCAGTTTTCCCTTTAGTTTTATAATAAATTCACGTAAAATATAAAGGCATAAGTATATACAAAATTACTTTAAATTGAGGTGGAAAAGTATTGACGAATCATAAAAAAAAGGAAATGGTTAATGCATTCCAAGAAAAGTTTTCAAAAAAAATGCAAGAATTAAATTTGAATTTTAATAAAGTGAATTTATATCAACAAGCATTTTCACATTCGAGCTTTATCAATGATTTCAATATGGATAGATTAGATCATAATGAACGTTTAGAGTTTTTAGGAGATGCGGTATTAGAATTGACGGTTTCACGCTATTTGTTTGACAAATATCCAGAGTTACCAGAAGGTAATTTAACGAAAATGCGTGCGACAATTGTTTGTGAGCCTTCACTTGTAATATTCGCGAATAAAATTGCATTACACGAACTTATCTTGTTAGGTAAAGGAGAAGAAAAAACAGGTGGTAGAACAAGACCCTCACTTGTATCAGATGCATTTGAAGCTTTTGTAGGTGCACTGTATTTGGACCAAGGCCTAACCGCTGTTTGGAAATTTGCTGAAAATGTGATTTTTCCATTTGTGGAAGACGATAAACTGGATGGTGTCGTCGACTTTAAAACACAGTTTCAAGAATATGTGCATCAGCAAAACAAAGGTGACGTTACTTATCGTTTAATCAATGAAGAAGGTCCTGCACATCATCGTTTATTTACGTCGGAAGTGATTTTAGAAAACAAGCCGGTTGCGATAGGCAAAGGCAAAACGAAAAAAGAATCAGAGCAACAAGCAGCAGAAAGTGCTTATAAACTCTTGAAAAATAAAGAGGTTTAATGTCAGTTCCATCGTATATTGTGGTGTAGCTTACAGGCGATTTAGCGCATGTTGGACGAAAATGTAAATAATTTAAGATGCGTTAATGAATGATGTGAAAGCATTTCTAATAGATGAGTTAATAAAGCATGTAATCATTGCAAGTCGCTGTGACAAATTTATTGATGCACTAATCATATAGAAGCGAGAGCATGAACGTATTTGCATTACGTTGTTTTTATCTCGCATCTGAGAAACACTTTAAAGGAGAATAGCATGGTATATTTGAAATCTATTGATGCCTTTGGATTTAAATCATTTGCTGAACATACAAATGTACAGTTTGATGAAGGTGTCACGGCAATAGTAGGACCTAATGGTAGTGGTAAGAGTAATATTACAGATGCAATTAAGTGGGTTTTGGGTGAACAATCTGCTAAATCATTACGTGGCGCAAAAATGGAAGATATTATTTTTTCTGGTGCAGAACATAGAAAAGCTCAAAATTTTGCTGAAGTAAAATTAAAATTAGATAATAGTTCAGGTAAATTAAATGTTGATACAGAAGAACTCGTAGTCACACGTCGTTTATATAGAAGCGGGGAAAGTGAATATTATTTAAATAATGACCGATCACGACTTAAAGATATTATAGAACTATTTTTAGATTCAGGATTAGGAAAAGAAGCATTCAGTATAATATCTCAAGGTCGCGTAGATGAAATTCTTAATGCAAAGCCAATTGATAGAAGGCAAATATTGGAAGAATCTGCAGGTGTACTAAAATATAAAAAAAGAAAGGCAACTTCTGTGCAAAAATTAGATCAAACAGAAGATAACCTGACGCGTGTAGAAGATATCTTATTTGATTTAGAAGGTCGAGTCGAACCATTACGTGAAGAAGCTGCAATAGCAAAAGAATATAAACATCTGTCTAGTGAAATGGAAAAAAGTGATGTGTTGGTCACTGTTTATGATATTGGACAATATAATCAAAATATTTATGAACTAGACGAAAATCTCAATCGCTTAAAAAGTCAACAAGCTTCAAAAGATGCGGAAAAGGCACAGCATACACAATCATTAAATCAATATAAATCTGAACGGCAACAATTAGATGAAAAGATAGAATCTTTAAATTTTAAACTTGTTAAAGCGACTGAAGAAGTTGAAAAATTTGCTGGACAATTGAATGTGTTAGAAGAACGTAAGAAGAATCAATCGCAAACCAATGCACGATTTGAAGAAGAACAAGAAAGCTTAGAGACACAAGTGACAAATTTAAAGCAAGAGCAATCAGAAGTAAAAGAACAAATCAAACAGTTAAAAACGAAACAAAATGATCTAAATGAAGAGATACAACAATATGAATCACAACTTTATGTGTCCGATGAACAACATGATGAAAAGTTAGAATCAATAAAAGATGAATACTATCAACTCATGTCAGAACAATCAGATGTCAATAATGATATACGCTTTTTAGAGCATACAATTCAAGAAAATGAAACGAAGCAATCACGTTTAGATTCACGCTTGCTTGATGCCTATAAGGAATTAAAAAATATTCAAACTCAAATCACTGAAACAGAGAAACAAAGTTCAATCGCGAAAAAAGAGTTGAAAAAAGCAGAAAGTGATTTAGCATCTTATGAAAAACAACTAACGCAACTTAAAAATCAACAAAATGAATACGAAGAGAAATTACATCAAGCATACAGATTTAATGAAAAATTAAAATCACGTATTGATAGTTTAGCAACACAACAAGAAGAATATAGTTATTTTTTCAATGGTGTAAAACACATATTGAAAATGAAAGATAATAAACTTTCTGGCATCCGTGGTGCAGTAGCAGAAGTTATCCAAGTACCTTCGAATTTAACGAAAGCGATTGAAACTGCATTAGGTGCTTCGCTACAGCATATCATCGTTGATTCTGAAAAAGATGGTCGTCAAGCAATACAATATTTAAAACAAAATGGTCTTGGAAGAGCTACATTTTTACCATTAAACGTCATTCAACCTCGTAATATTGCCAGCGATATTTTGAAGATAGCTAATAGTTCAATTGGTTTTGTGAACGTTGCTTCAAGTGCGATACAAGTTGAAAATGATTATAAACATGTGATTCAAAATTTATTAGGCAATACAATAATTGTAGACAACTTGAAAAATGCTAACGAATTAGCTAGAAAAATTCGGTATCGAACACGTATCGTAACTTTAGAGGGAGATATTGTAAATCCAGGAGGTTCCATGACTGGTGGTGGTGATCGTAAAACTAAGAGCATTTTATCTCAAAAAGATGAGCTCTCAACAATGCGTGCGCAATTAGAAGATTATCAGCAACAAACTGTTTCATTTGAAAAACAATTTCAAGCAATTAAAGAAGAAGCCGATGCGTTAAGTAATACTTATTTCGATACGAGTCAAAGTTATAATACGATAAAACAAAACGTACATAAATTTGACTTAGAATTAGATAGATTACGTAAACAAGAAACACATTTAAAAAATGAGCATGAAGAATTTGAATTTGAGAAAAATGATGGTTACCAAAGTGAAACAAGTAAGCAAACCTTAAATGACAAAAAAGCGCAATTAGCAACAATCCAAGCGCAATTGCAAAAATTAGAAGAAGATATTAATATCTATACAAAATTATCAAAAGAAGGTAAAGAGAGTACAACGTTAATACAACAAAAATTACATCAAAAACAATCTGATTTAGCAGTAGTTAAAGAAAGATTAAGTACTCAAAAGCAAACGGAAACAAGGTTAACGCATCAACTTAAACAATTAAAAGAGCAAAAACAAAAATTGAGTGAGCAAATTGAATTATTTAATTCGGATGAGATAACTGGTGAAAAAGCTTTCGAAACGATTCAAAATAATATTGAACAAAGTAAAAGTAATAAAGCGCAATTAACAGAAGACTTGGCTACTATTAAATCACAACGCCAAACTTTGAATGATACAATTGAGACAACAGAGCGTAAGTTGGAAGAAGCAAATCAAGATATTTTATCGATTGAAAATCGTTACCAAGATATTAAAGCAGAACAATCTCGTTTAGATGTGCTAATCAATCATGCGATAGATCATTTGAGCGAGCAGTATCATCTTACTTATGAACGGGCAAGTGAATTATATACACTAGAAGAGGATATTGACAGTTTACGAAAAAAAGTAAAATTAACCAAAATGTCTATAGAAGAATTAGGCCCCGTAAATTTAAATGCAATTGAACAATTTGAAGAAATCAACGAACGCTATACATTCTTGAATGAACAACGTGCTGATTTAAGAGCAGCCAAAGCGACGTTAGAACAATTAATAGAAGAAATGGATAATGAAGTGAAAGAACGATTTAAAGAGACTTTTCACGCTGTACAAGGTCATTTTTCTGAAGTATTTAAATCACTATTCGGTGGAGGACAAGCAGAGTTGCGCTTGACAGATGATGATTATTTATCAGCAGGGGTAGATATTATTGTTCAACCACCAGGTAAGAAACTGCAAAACCTATCACTATTAAGTGGTGGGGAACGTGCTTTGAGTGCAATTGCTTTGTTGTTCGCTATTTTAAAAGTGAGATCGGCACCATTTGTCATTTTAGATGAAGTAGAAGCAGCCTTAGATGAAGCCAATGTTATACGTTATGCACAATATTTAAAAGCATTATCAAACCAAACTCAGTTTATAGTCATTACACATCGTAAGGGTACAATGGAATTTTCTGATCGCTTATACGGTGTAACGATGCAAGAGTCAGGTGTATCAAAATTAGTAAGTGTCAATTTAAATACGATTGATGAAGTCATTAAGGAGGAACAAGTATGAGCTTTTTCAAACGACTAAAAGATAAATTCACAACGTCTGCAGAAAATCAAAAACCAGACGAATTAGAACAAGAACAACAATCTGAATTAGATGTAGATCAACCTCAATCATCCGAAGCGCCTAAGGAAAAAACAAAGCAGCCAAAAAAATTAAAAGAAGCTGATTTTGATGACGACGGATTAATTTCAATTGAGGACTTTGAAGAAATTGAAGCGCAACAACTTGGTGCAAAATTTAGAGCTGGATTAGAAAAATCACGTGAAAATTTCCAAGAGCAGTTAAACAATTTAATTGCACGTTATCGTAAAGTTGATGAAGATTTCTTTGAAGCACTGGAAGAAATGTTAATAACTGCAGATGTTGGTTTTAACACAGTGATGGAACTCGTGGAAGAATTACGTACCGAAGCACAACGTCGTAATATTTCAGAAACTGAAGATTTACGAGAAGTTATCGTAGAAAAAATTGTAGAAATCTATCATCAAGACGATGAACACTCAGAAATTATGAACATTGAAAATGAAGGATTAAATGTCATCTTAATGGTAGGCGTCAATGGTGTGGGCAAAACGACAACAATTGGTAAATTAGCACATCGCTACCAAGCTGAAGGTAAGAAAGTGATGCTAGCAGCTGGTGATACTTTTAGAGCTGGTGCTATTGAACAACTCAAAATTTGGGGAGAGCGTGTTGGCGTAGAAGTAATGAGTCAAAAAGAAGGTTCGGATCCTGCAGCGGTTATGTATGATGCCATTAATGCAGCTAAAAGTAAGGGTGTAGATATTTTAATATGTGATACTGCTGGGCGTTTACAAAACAAATCTAATTTGATGAATGAACTAGAAAAAGTAAAACGTGTGATAGGTAGAGCAGTACCTGAAGCGCCTCATGAAGTCCTACTTTGTTTAGATGCTACTACTGGACAAAATGCCTTGTCCCAAGCTAAATCATTCAAAGAGGTTACGAATGTGACTGGTATTGTATTAACTAAACTGGATGGTACTGCAAAAGGCGGTATCGTTTTAGCGATACGTAATGAATTAAAAATACCAGTTAAATATGTTGGTTTAGGTGAAAAATTAGATGATTTACAACCATTTAATCCAGAAAGCTATGTATATGGACTGTTTGCTGATATGATTGAACAAAATGTTGATGATTCAAACGCAGCGGACGATCGTACAGATAGCACGGATGTACAGAATGAAGGCCATACAGATGACACAAAATGATTTAATTAAGACCATACGTATGAATTATTTATTTGATTTTTATCAATCATTATTAACGGAAAAACAACGTAACTATCTAGAACTATTTTATCTACAAGATTATTCTTTAAGTGAGATTGCAGATACGTTTGATGTGAGCCGCCAAGCAGTGTATGATAACATAAGAAGAACTGGTGATTTAGTAGAAGATTATGAAATGAAACTAGGTCTTTATCAAAATTTTGAAAAACGACAAAACATATATGAAGCAATCAAAAAGCATATTGATGAGCCAGAAATAATTAAACAGTATCTTCAAACGCTTGAAGATTTGGAATAATTGAGAGTATAAAGGAGGGTAATGATATGGCATTTGAAGGATTATCCGATCGTCTTCAAGGGACGATGCAAAAGATCCGTGGCAAAGGAAAAGTTACTGAAGCAGATATTAAATTAATGATGCGAGAAGTTCGACTAGCATTACTTGAAGCAGACGTTAACTTTAAAGTCGTAAAGGATTTTGTCAAAACCGTATCAGAACGAGCTTTAGGTTCAGATGTAATGAAGTCATTAACACCTGGACAACAAGTCATTAAGATAGTACAAGAAGAACTTACGCAACTGATGGGTGGCGAAAATGCAACCATCAAGATGGCCAATAAACCGCCAACAGTTGTGATGATGGTTGGTTTACAAGGTGCAGGTAAAACTACAACTGCAGGTAAATTAGCATTACTCATGCGTAAAAAATACAACAAAAAACCATTATTAGTAGCAGCCGATATTTATAGACCAGCTGCGATTGATCAATTACAAACTGTTGGTAAGCAAATTGATATTCCTGTTTACAGTGAAGGGGACCAAGTAAAACCTCAACAAATTGTAGAAAATGCAATTAAACACGCAAAGGAAGAACATTTAGATTTTGTTATTATTGATACGGCAGGTCGTTTGCACGTTGATAAAGCATTAATGGAAGAATTAAGTGATGTAAAAGAAATTACTAAACCAGATGAGATTATGCTTGTTGTTGATGCGATGACTGGTCAAGACGCAGTAAATGTAGCGCAATCGTTTGATGAACAGCTAGAAGTTTCAGGTGTAACCTTGACTAAACTAGATGGTGATACACGTGGTGGTGCTGCTTTATCAATTAGATCAGTGACACAAAAGCCAATTAAATTTGTTGGTATGAGTGAAAAATTAGATGGTTTAGAACCATTTCATCCAGAACGTATGGCTTCTCGAATATTAGGTATGGGTGATGTGTTAAGTTTAATAGAAAAAGCACAACAAGATGTAGATGAAGATAAAGCGAAAGATTTAGAAAAGAAAATGCGTACGTCATCATTTACTTTGGAAGATTTCTTAGAACAATTAGATCAAGTTAAAAACCTTGGTCCATTAGATGACATTATGAAAATGATTCCTGGCATGAACAAAATGAAAGGGATGAATAATCTTAATATGGATGATAAACAAATTGACCATATTAAAGCTATTATTCAATCTATGACACCTAATGAACGAAATAATCCAGAAACATTAAATGTATCACGTAAAAAACGTATAGCTAAGGGTTCAGGACGTACTGTTCAAGAAGTTAACAGATTGATGAAACAATTTAATGAAATGAAGAAAATGATGAAGCAATTTTCTGGTGGCGGCAAAGGTAAAAAAGGTAAACGTAAGCAAATGGAGAATATGTTAAATGGTATGAATTTACCATTTTAACAATTTTGTCTATAAAATAGTTGTAAAAGTAGTGAGTAGAACATAAGACATATTACAAAGTAAAGGACCAATCCGTATGAAAATGGATTGGTCCTTTTTATATGAATCATAAGTGATTTTGCTCGTGCATGCTTGCCTGGGGATATGGCTCGAGCCAGTAGTCTCTCGCTCATATCATAACCCTAGGCGTCAGCGCGTTACAAAATCATGGAAAATATTAAATGATGAAATTTTATGTGTAGGTGGGAAGTTATTTAATTTGATTTAGGTAAATTCATATTTTCCCTAAATGTCTTACCCTCATATTGTATTCTAAAAAGATTTCTTTTTTGTAATTCAGGAATGATGTAATCTACAAAATCTTCTAAGTTATTTGGTAAAGTTGCTGGCATTAAATTAAATCCATCAGCTACCCCTGCATTGAACCAACGTTCCATTTCGTCAACAATCTGTTCAGGCGTTCCGATGAGTGTCAAGTGTCCACCACCTGCACTGAGATAGCCTAACAATTGTCGTAAAGTTGGGTTTTTATCTTTTATAATTTCCAATACAGTTTGGTAACGACCTTTAGGGCCATTAAAAGATTCCAATGGTGGTAAAGGTGGGACCGGTTCATCCAAATCCCAATTATGACAATCTTGATGAATGAAAAATTCTAATTGATTTAATGCTGTTTCAGTTGCTAAATGTGTGTCTAGTTTTTGCTTTTTAGCATAAGCTTCTTCGTATGTTGGTGCGACATATGTGACTAGTCCTGGAAAGACTTTTAAACTGTTCTTTGATTTACCTGCTAATTCCAGTTGATGATTTAATCTTTTTCTAAATGTAGTAGCTTGTTGTATATTCCAAGCTACTGCATAAACGGCATCTGCGTATTTCGTAGCTAGTGCAATACCAGGGTCGGATGCACCAGCTTGCATAGCAACAGGTTTTCCTTGTAGGCTACTTGGTGTTGTTAAAGGTCCTTGTACTTTAAAGTGTTCTCCAGTATGACTAATGGCATGGATATGATTTGCATTGATTAGAATATCTTGTGTCTTGTCATGTACAAAATCTTCTAAGCTCCAAGATGTTAATAGTTGATTCATAACACATGCAAATTCATCTGCTTTTTTGTAGCGTTCGTGATGTGCGGGTAAACTAGACATGCTATGATTTGCAGCTTCTAAATCCGTCATAGATGTTACTAAATTCCAACCTGCACGTCCTTGGCTCATATGATCAAGACTCAATAATTGTCTTGCAGCAGTAAAAGGATTCGAAAATGTACTTGAGATAGTCGCAACAAGACCTATATGATGAGTTACTTGCGCAATTGCTGCTAAATTCATTAAAGGGTCAAACCAAAAAGCAGGCATGTCATTATCCGTTTTTGCAGGGAAAGATTGATTATCAGCAAAAAATATAGCATCTAGCAAGCCTCGTTCTGATAGTCGAGCTAACGATTGATAATAATTGATATCACCGATTCGTTCAATACTAGAATCTTGCATACGCCATGCAGCTTGGTGATGGCCACAACCGTAAATTAATACACCTATATTGAGATGTTGATCGTGCGTCATAATTGATGCCCTCCATATTTTAGTTCATTGTTAAACCGCCATCTACGGTAATATTTTGACCAGTGATACCATTAGCTTGATCGCTAACTAGAAATGCCACCATATTTGCTACATCTTGTGGTGTTGTTACTTTATGTAATGGTGTAGTCTGTTCAATTAAATCAAATACTTCATCTGAAGTGGCAGCACTGGCGTCTGTAGTTTTTAATAAACCACCAGAAACGACATTAGCTTTGATGCCATATTGACCAAGTTCAGCAGCAATATTTCTTGTAAAACCGATTAAACTTGATTTAGCGGTAGTATATTCATGATAGGGAACGACAGGATTTTGGTATAAATTCGTTCCGATAGATATAATAGTACCTGATTTATGCTCAATAAATTGGTCGATAACACTTTGGGTTACATTAAAAGCGCCTTTTAGAGTGCCGTCAATTTGTTGTTGGTAATCTGACCAATTTAAGTCTTTAAATGATTTTTGGCGAGAAGGATCAAATTTAAACCCTATAAGCGCATTATTCACAACAGCATCTATTTTTCCAAAATGATTGGTGGCTTCTGCAATTAATTGATCTACTTGTGCTCTGTCTGTGACATCAGCACGTATTGCAATTGCTTGTTCGTGACCAATTTCATCTACAACCTTTTCTGCTAACGCCTTATTCTGAAAATAATTGATAATTACATGATGTCCTTGGCGACCTAAAGTTTTTGCTATGGATGCTCCTAATCCTCTACTGCTACCAGTTATAAGTATTGTTTTACTCATCATTTCACTCCTAGAATCATTTATTAAATAAAAAAATACACAACCTCCATAAGAGAAGTTGTGTACTAAAAATCTACAATCTATAGTTAATATGCTGATATAGCTTTGTTATTTTTGTAACACTTCCCTCCGCTAGTATGGACTAGATCAGGTTCAAAGGGTTTGAGTAAATCTCATCTCAGTTAAAAAACACCCCTAGTGCATTTAATATTTAATTTATTTTCAATTTATAGTGTTTAATAGTTAATGTCAAGTTTACGATGATATCGAAAATAATATTGGTACAATGAAGTGATTAAAAGTATAAAATGGTAAAGAAGAAACTCTTTACAAACTTCTAGATAACTGTTAATATTATTTCTTGTAGAAAATAAAAATTAGAACACTCAAAGGAGAGAATATAAATGGCAGTTAAATTACGTTTAACACGTTTAGGCTCAAAAAGAAATCCATTCTATCGTATCGTAGCAGCAGATGCTCGTGCGCCACGTGATGGTCGTAACATCGAACAAATCGGAACTTATAATCCAAATAATGTAAATGCTCCAGAAGTTAAAATTGACGAAGAGTTAGCATTAAAATGGTTGAAAAATGGTGCTAAACCAACAGATACTGTACACAACATCTTATCAAGAGAAGGTATCTTGAAAAAATTTGACGATCAAAAATAATCGTCATTATTAGCACATAAAAATTTTAAAAAAGAGAGAGTCGTGGAAATCTTAGTCATTTAAAATGATTTCGACGACTCATCTCGGTATGGATGACTATGGTTGAATGTTAACCATTGTGCATGCCAATATAATCATAAAAGGCTGAGACAATTCGTTTGTCCCAGCCTTTTAAATTAGCATACCGGTAATTATTTATATAAAGCAACATCAACAATTTAGTAGGCTTATACGAGTGAATACATTGCTCAAGAATGACTTAAGATGATTTATGCAATATTTTAGCTCATAACATATAGAGAAGGTTTAAAATAATACTAACAATTCATGTTATAATTATTTTAGTCGAAAAATAAAAAATAACGAATTTCAATGATACATATACATTATCGGAGGAGCTTATATGAAAGTAGAAATAGGCAAAATTATCAATACACATGGTATAAAAGGCGAAATTAAAGTCCAATCTCACTCAGATTTTACAGATGTACGCTTTCAACCAGGTGAAACTGTGATGATAGAACGTCAAAACGAACCAACATTAGAATTGAAAATTGCGACATATCGTATGCATAAAGGGTTGCACATGTTGACCTTTGAAGGTATCAACAATATTAATGATATTGAGCACTTAAAAGGTGAAATCCTTTTACAAGATAGAGACCACGAAGAAATTGAATTAGGGGAGCATGAATACTATTACTCAGATATTATTGGCTGTACCGTATTCGATGATAATGAAACACCTATTGGAAGAGTGATAGAAATTTTTGAAACGGGTGCCAATGATATTTGGGTTGTCAAAGGTGATAAAGAATATCTTATACCATATATAGAAGATGTTGTTAAACATATAGATATTGAAGGTAGACGAATTGATATTACGCCTATGGAAGGACTGTTGGAGTAATGAAGATAGATTATTTAACTTTGTTCCCTCAAATGTTTGACGGTGTATTAAATCAATCGATTTTAAAAAGAGCGCAAGATAAGGAAATGCTACAAATTAATACTGTCGATTTTAGAGATTTTGCTGAAAATAAGCATAATCAAGTAGATGATTATCCATTCGGTGGAGGGCAAGGTATGGTGCTTAAACCAGAACCTATATTTAATGCAATGAAAGACATTGACAAAACAGAAAATACACGTGTGATTTTAATGTGTCCACAAGGTCGACCATTTAATCAAGAAATTGCACAGGAACTCAGTCATTCAGAGCATTTAGTTTTTATTTGTGGGCATTATGAAGGATATGATGAACGCATTCGCCAGCATTTAGTTACGGATGAGATTTCTATGGGAGATTATGTTTTAACAGGTGGAGAATTACCTGCGATGGTAATGACCGATGCAATTGTAAGATTAATTCCAGGTGTTTTAGGTAATCAACAATCACATGAAGATGATTCTTTTCAGGATGGATTATTAGAATTTCCACAATATACTAGACCACGTTCATATCAAGATATGAACGTACCAGAGGTATTATTGTCAGGAAATCATGCACATATTGATCAATGGCGTCATGAGCAAAAACTGATACGTACATGGGAAAAGCGTCCAGATTTATTAGAAAATTATCCACTTACGGATAAAGACAAAGATATTTTAGAAAGATACAAAAAGCAATTGAAAAATGAATAACAGTGTGCTAACATAATTTAAGTGTGCGACACACACGAAAATCACTATGATCCGCTGCTATATATTTGTCTAGGCAAGAACATAGGTTGAAGGAGAGAAAAAATAATGAGTAATCACAAATTAATCGAAGCAGTAACACAATCACAATTACGCACAGACTTACCTTCATTCCGTCCAGGTGACACTTTAAGAGTTCACGTACGTATTATTGAAGGTACTCGCGAACGTATCCAAGTATTCGAAGGTGTTGTAATCAAACGTCGCGGTGGAGGTATTTCAGAAACTTTCACAGTACGTAAGATTTCTTCAGGTGTAGGTGTGGAACGTACATTCCCATTACACACTCCAAAAATCGAAAAAATTGAAGTTAAACGTCGCGGTAAAGTACGTCGTGCTAAATTATATTACTTACGTGAATTACGTGGTAAAGCTGCTAGAATTAAAGAAATTCGTTAATCAGCATAAAAGTCATAAAAAAGAAGCGGTTCCTAATCGGAACTGCTTCTTTTTTATATTTTGTAATCAATTTGAAGATGATATTATCATTTTTTTATATAAATCCATTTTGTATAAACGAAACTTAAAATGATTCCAATAATACTTATTATTACTAATAACCATGTATGGGGCGGTGTATATTTAAGTGTAATTGTCTTTTGTCCTTGCTCTACAGGAATTACTGTCATGATACCATTACCTTTTTTAACTGGTAATGTTTTGCCTTTGTCTGTATAAGCTTTCATTCCATCTCTATAAGGCATTGGCAATACGAGGTAGCCTTCATCATTTTTATTTTTTTTAATTGTATAATGACGTGAATTTTGTGAAACTTTCACAGAATGTAGTTGTTTATGTGCTTTCTTTAATACATCATAGTTTTCTCCATAAATTCCTTTAACATTAAAGCGATAATTACCTTTAGATAATTTTATATTCAAGTCTTGCACAGATTTTACTCGCATCGTTACTGGAGTGACAAAACGTCTATATTTATAAGATAGGTTATTACGATGTTGATTATATTCATTCACACCAACATTGTGAGCCTTGTCTGGCCCTAACAATTCAACATCCATCTCTACATAGAGATCTTCATACTGATTTGCAATAGATGCTGGTAACTGATAATGGACACCTCCACCATCCTTAGAAACGGTTAATTTATTTTTTTGCGTACGCTTTGCATTAATTAAATTGGTAGAAGTTTCTGATAGTAAGTTTTTATTTGGTGTGAACTGTTGATTTGTAGAATATTCATCTGCTTGATCAAAAACTACCCCCTGTAACATAGCTTGTTCTTTATCCATAGGCGATTTGAGATCTTTTTTATCGAATACTTTATTTGTAATGTGCGCACTTGGATAATTGGCTTTATTTGTTGAATGTATAAAGGATTCCTCATCAGAATGTTTGATTGTACTTTGCTTAGAAAAGCCATAGGGGATATTCTTGTCTTCTGGGCGACGTATACGATCATTGACATCCCAAAGTGCCATCAAATTTGCTCTATTTGAAAGTAGACGATAAGTGCTGTTTTTATCCGTATGCATATTGATTTGTAATGTTTTATCATAATACTTTAAAATGTCGCCATCGAAAATGCTTGAATATAATGCAATACCGTTAAAATGATATATCATTGGTGAATTCAAGCCGTATTGTGACATGTAATCAATTCTACTGAATGGATCGTCTTGATGCTGTTTAATTTTATCTATTTTATTCGCTAATGCAGGACTTTTATATTTTGAATCATGCATTGATGAAACAGTTGATTCGTATTTTTGAACATTATTGAAATGGTCGTTATCTAAAATAATCGCTTGTTGAATAATGAATAATATGATTAGCACAATAGACGGCCATTTTAATTTGAATAGTGATTTTTTATAAAGCAATATGCCGATAAAAATCATAATTACGAGACAGATGCCCATCCATGTCATTTTCTGGTCTTTAACGATCATTTGCATGATTCCCATAATCATTAATACTGGAAGGGAAGCGAATATATACGACTTCAAAGATAATTCAGATAAATAATGAATGAACAATGCTATTAATCCAGCAGTAGTAAGTGCAAATATATAAACCCAACGGCGTTCAGGCGTTGAGAACCCATTAAACATACTATCAAAAAGAGGGGTTAGTGACCCTATAAGCATGATCCAAGTTGCAATCGCAAAAAGTTTATAATAATAATGTCGATATAGTTTAAAAGATAGTAAGGCAATGAGTGCGATGATAGTCACAGTGATATAAAATCCGTTTGTAAAAAAATGTTTTTGTCGTGCGAAATCTGTAATGACACCAAAATTAAAATTAGGATTACTTACTCTATCATTGTTTAAAAAAGAAGAAACGCCAGTATAAAAGCCCCAAATAGCAATTAAAGTACTTAATATAACAGCTGTAGGAATCATCCAAAGTTGTTGCTTCCTAGTAACAATATCTTTTGCATGAGGAAATACACATCTATAGATAAAGTAACTCAAAATTACAATAGCTTCGTAATAACTAAAATAAAAATTAGAAAATAATGTTAAAGCAATAGAAAAAATAAATAATCCTATTTTTCTATCTTTGTAAAACCGTTCAATACCGAGCAAAGATAGGGGAAGAAAAATTAATAAATCTCCATAATATGACCAAGTAAAATTAAAATAAATAACGGTTGTTGAAGCTGCATATAACATTGAAGCCAAAAATACTATGTGTTTTTTGAGCTTGATATAATTAAAGAAATAGAACGCAACGGTAAATGTAGCGATGCATTTGAAAAAAGCTACTATTAATTGATTGCTTGCCCAATACGTGATGTCGCTAGGGTTGCTATTAAATATTACTTCAGATAACCACACGAATAAAAAATTAATTAGTACAAAAGGTGAGGTTGCATAGTAATAGGATAAATCTTTTACATAATCTCCACCTAAACCAAAAGAATGGTCATAAAAACTTTTGAATTGGCTAAGGTGTTCGTAAAGATACATTTGGAAAGGCATCATTTGCCTAAAACCATCACCATGACCACTAAATACAGTACCGTCAGTTAAATAGCGATAAATATAAGGTGTGAACGTTAATAAAGCTACGCCGACGCCCATTAAAAGAATTGTTAAAAATCTTGTTAGTTTGTGGGACCAAATTCTATGAAACACGGTCATACCTCATCTCAGATAAACTCCTTTATTTAAGTTTAGATTTTTTCTTTAGACACCAAAAAATACTTATTAAGATACTTATAACTGAAATTATAATCATCGTAAACCAATATTTAGGGCGGTATTTAATGATAATTTCACTATCTTGTTTAGTGACTGGTACGCCAGTCATCATATAATTTACTTTTTTAGGTTTTACTTTTTTATGATCTACATAAGCCACCATACCGTCACGATATGGAATGTTAATCGTTGCGATTCCCTTTGTATGTGGTGCTAACTTCACTTTTACTCCATTTTTAATATCATTATAATAATGATTTTGTTTCTTATTATAGGCTTTTTTGAGTTTGCTATAATTTTCACCATGAAGACTTTGAATATCAAAATAATAACTACCTCTAGGGTTAATAGCTATGTTAATATTACCATCTTTGTCTGGTTGTGTCCTATATAGTTGGTTTTCAACACCAGTTTTATAGGTCGAATTGTTATACAACCGGTGGTTAGCATAATTATTTATATTAATTGTATAATTACTGTCGGGTTGACCACGTCGAACTTTTAAATTTAAATAAAAGTCTGAATAACGTTTTCTTATGTGATTTGGGACGTGAATTTTAATCTGACCTTGGTTTTTGGTCAGATAGATTTGTTGATTATTTTTCACTTTTATATTTTGGTAAGATATTTTAGTCGCATCGATAAGGTTTTGTGCGTTATCCGTGTAAGGTTTACCTGAATTTTTTATAACAACACCATCCAACATCGCATGTTCTCGATCGATAGGCGTTTTTAAAGTGTCGGAATTATATATTTGATTAGTCACTTTTACAGTAGGCAAGTTTAAAGTATTCTCATAAATGTGGTATTGTCCCTCACTTTTTACATTTTTAAAATAACTAGGCACATTGTTTTCGTAATCTTTTAACATTAAATATTTCATTGAAAATAAACTGCTAATATTTTGTCGTCCATTAGTACTTTGGTATCTACTCACTGATTCAGATTGAAGGTTAATTTTCAAATCATCATAGTAATAGTCTAAAATGTTATGATGAAAAATACTTGAATATAAACTTGAACCTTTAAAGAATTGATACATCGGTGTGTTATCTTGTTCATTAACACGCCAATCGATACGTTCGTCTTCCGTTTTTGAATGATTCATTTCAGAGACTAATTGTCTTTGTAACGGTGTGTTAAATAGACTTGCATTGACATAATAGCGATTTGCTCGTTCAACATGGTCTTCAAAATAAATTTGATTGCGTATAAAAACGGCTACAACAAGTGTCGCTAATATCAATATGGCAGTATAATAAAAATAAATGAAACGTTTACGATAAGCTGAAGTTTTAAGACATAGTACTAGTAAGCCTATCAAACAAACAATAGGTGTAAACCAGAGCCATGCAACAAAATCATCATAAATCCATGCACTCACATAAATAAAACTTAAACTGATGATTGAAGAAAAAATATAGTTTTTAATTGTTAACGTGCTAAAGTATTTTACATATAGCCCAATGAGCAATGCAGCATTAAAAGCAATTAGATAATGCCATCTTTTTTGAGGAGCAGAAAAACCATTAAAGAGCTGATCGACAAATGGTAAATAATTAGCGCCTATAGTAAGTATCATAAAAATTGCAAATAACTTAAAATAAAAATGCTTGTATAGTTTAAATGATAACAGTGCTTGTATTACTATAAATAAAATGACTATTAAGTAATTGTCATAAAATACATTCGTGTTTTGGTTGAAAGGTTCTAAAATATCTACGTCTCCATTAAAAGGTATACGTCTGTTATTGGTATAAGCACGTAAACCGTGATAAAAAAAGAAAAGACTACAACCTAGTGCTAAAATTGCAGCAATGAAGATGGTATATATTGCTTTAAACCTAGGTACGATATCATGTCTATGTTTAAATATTAGTCTAACTGTAAAATAGATTAGACCTACGATGAGTTGATAATACGCAAAATAAAAGTTATTTATTAAGGAAACTGTGACTACGATGATAAACATGGCTTTTTTTTCTTTTTGTAAAAATAATTCAATAGACCATAAGAGTAGCGGTAATAATATAAAAATATCACTGAAAAATGGCCAATATACAGTAAATCTAAAATAGAGTGGTGATATGACAAAAAGATATGACGTTAGTACTGCGATGCTTTTATTTTGAGTAATATAGCGTACAAAACCAAAAGTTGCTAACATCGCTAATGTTGATTTAAAAATGGACAATACAATAGCATTTGTCATCCAAAACATAATGTCTTGCGTGTCCCAATCAATCGCTAACTTTATGAGAAAGATGAAAATTACATTAAGTATAAACAAAATATTGGTTGAAAAATAGTAACTTAGGTCAGTGAAAAAATCTCCACCTAATCCGAAATCAGTGGCGTAAAACCATTGACCTTGACTCCATTTATCATACAAATACATTTGCATCGGTATCATTTGTTCCATGCCATCATTGGGCCCCGTAAATAAAACACCCTCATTTATAAATCTATAGATAACATAGCCATGTCCAATGATTGCTAATATAAAGCATAATAATATGTAAAAAAGCATCCTTTTCATGAGTAGTCTCCTGTAATCGAATTATTATTAATTCTATTGTAACGATTTTTTAGATTTATTGATAAAAATTACCATTATTTAATTTAAGAAAATTAATTTAAATATTATACTTATTTTGAAATTTAGTATTGATAAGATACTCAGTTGGTTAGTTTCACTACAATTCTAGACAATTTGGTAATTATTATAGGAAAATAGTGTGAATGAGTTTTTTTAATAAAGTAAATACAAATTTTTATTTATAACTATTCACCCCTCATGTTATGATTTTAAGGTCAATGAATGGTATGAGTAAAATATATAATTTTGAAACATAAACGTATGAGAAAGGTGATGTACATGGTAATTCAATGGTATCCAGGGCATATGGCGAAAGCAAAACGAGAAGTTGCAGAACAATTAAAGAAAGTAGATGTTGTTTTTGAACTAGTAGATGCTCGTATTCCTTATAGTTCAAGAAACCCAATGATTGATGATGTTATACAGCAAAAACCGAGAGTAGTGATTCTGAATAAAAAAGACATGGCGAATTTAAAAGAATTAGAAAAATGGGAGTCTTATTTTAAAGAAAAAGGCTATTATCCTGTGGCGATTGATGCTAAACATGGAAAAGGACTAAAATTAGTAGAACAAGCAGCTATTAAAGCAACACAAGAAAAATTTGATCGTGAAAAGAAAAAAGGATTAAAACCACGTGCGATTCGTGCGATGATCGTCGGCATTCCTAATGTTGGGAAATCTACACTTATTAATAAGTTAGCCCACAAATCTATTGCTAAAACTGGAAATACACCTGGTGTTACAAAGCAACAACAATGGATCAAAGTTGGCAATTCGCTCCAATTATTAGATACACCAGGTATACTTTGGCCCAAATTTGAAGACCAACTTGTAGGAAAAAAACTAAGTATTACAGGTGCGATTAAAGATAGTATCGTTCATTTAGATGAAGTTGCCATTTACGGTCTTGAATTTTTAAAAACGCATGATTATGAAGGATTGAAAAATCATTATAAAATAGATGTACCGATAGAAGCAGAAAATATAGAATGGTTTGATGCTATTGGACGTCGTAGAGGATTGTTGCGTAGTGGTAATGAAGTTGACTATGAAGCGGTCATTGAATTAATCATACATGAAATTAGAAATGCGAAAATAGGAACATATACGTTTGATGTTATTAAAGAAATGGAAGTGTAACGTGAATTTATGAAGCAAACGATAAAAGATATTAAAGACCACTTAGCCACCTTACACTCAGTTAATGAAATCCAGCTTCAACCATTTTATAAAGATGACCGTAAAGGTGTCCAAAAAGCCATAGCAACACGAATCAAGCAACTAGATAAGGAACAACAATTATTAAATCAATATCAAGCTATGACTTTTTATGAAAATCAAATATTAGCAAATGATGGAAATGCGGTGATTTGTGGTATCGATGAAGTAGGCAGAGGCCCACTCGCAGGACCAGTTGTTGCATGTGCGGTGATATTAAATCATGATCATCACTTTACAGGCCTTAATGATTCGAAGCAACTGACCGCCAAAAAAAGAAAAGTATTAGAGTGCCAATTATTAGATGAATTACATGCTTATGCATTCGGCTATGCCACTGTAGAAGAAATTGATGAAATCAACATTTATGAAGCGACAAAATTAGCTATGAAACGTGCGATCAACGGATTGCCTGTTCAGCCAACCCATTTACTCATTGATGCGATGACACTAGAAACAGATATCGATCAAACATCACTTGTGAAAGGTGATGCTAAAAGTGTATCAATTGCTGCAGCAAGTGTCCTAGCTAAAGAAAATAGGGACAGATATATGACACAGCTTGCACAAAAGTTTCCGGAGTATGGGTTTGAAAAAAACGTTGGTTACGGAACTCAACAACATTTAGATGCAATTAAAAATCACGGCATTTTAAATGCCCACAGAAAAACATTTCAACCAATTAAATCGCTTTATAAATAATCTAAAAATTAAAAGAATTGAAATAAGTAGTTTAAATCAGTTTACAATAGCGCTTTCATTTCCTATAATTAAATATGAACTTAACCTAAGAAACAGGAGGATGGAGAATGAATATCCACGAGTATCAAGGTAAAGCAATATTTCGTTCAATGGGCGTTGCTGTCCCAGAAGGACGTGTAGCATTTACTGTTGAAGAAGCAGTTGAAAAGGCAAAAGAATTAGATTCAAATGTATATGTTGTAAAAGCGCAAATTCACGCCGGGGGTAGAGGTAATGCAGGCGGCGTTAAAATTGCAAAATCACTATCTGAAGTGGAAACATATGCGAAAGAATTATTAGGTAAAACATTAGTAACACATCAAACAGGGCCAGAAGGTAAAGAAATTAAGCGCCTTTACATAGAAGAAGGCTGCGACATTCAAAAAGAATATTATGTTGGATTTGTAATCGATCGTGCAACTGACAGAGTAACTTTGATGGCATCAGAAGAAGGCGGTACTGAAATCGAAAAGGTTGCTGCAGAGACACCGGAAAAAATCTTCAAAGAAACAATCGATCCAGTTGTTGGATTAGCGCCTTATCAAGCAAGAAGAATTGCTTTCAATATTAATATTCCTAAAGAATCAATTAATAAAGCAGCTAAATTTTTAGTATCACTTTATAATGTATTTATTGAAAAAGATTGTTCAATTGTTGAAATCAACCCACTTGTAACTACAGGTGATGGACAAGTACTTGCATTAGATGCAAAACTTAATTTTGATGATAATGCGTTATTTAAACATAAAGATATCCAAGAATTACGCGATTTAGAAGAAGAAGATCCAAAAGAAATCGAAGCTTCTAAATATGATTTATCATACATTGCATTAGATGGCGACATTGGTTGTATGGTAAATGGTGCTGGTCTAGCAATGGCGACAATGGATACAATTAATCACTTTGGTGGTAATCCAGCGAACTTCCTTGACGTAGGGGGCGGTGCAACGAAAGAAAAAGTTACTGAAGCGTTTAAAATCATATTAGGTGATGAAAACGTAAAAGGTATCTTTGTTAATATCTTTGGTGGTATTATGAAATGCGATATCATTGCTGAAGGTATTGTTGCTGCAGTTAAAGAAGTTGAACTAACTTTACCGTTAGTTGTACGTTTAGAAGGTACAAATGTTGAAAGAGGTAAAGAAATTCTGAATGAATCAGGATTAGCTATTGAACCAGCTGCAACAATGGCAGAAGGCGCACAAAAAATCGTAAAACTTGTAAAAGAAGCGTAAGGAAAGGATGGGAACGCTAAGATGAGCGTAATGATAGATAAAAATACAAAAGTAATTGTACAAGGTATCACAGGGTCTACTGCACTTTTCCATACAAAACAAATGCTTGAATATGGTACGCAAATTGTTGCAGGGGTAACTCCAGGTAAAGGTGGACAAGTAGTAGAAGGCGTACCAGTTTTCAATACTGTTGAAGAAGCTAAAGAAGAAACTGGTGCAACTGTTTCAGTAATCTATGTACCTGCTCCATTTGCAGCAGATGCTATTTTAGAATGTATTGAAGCTGAGTTAGATTTAGCTATATGTATCACGGAGCATATTCCAGTTATCGATATGGTTAAAGTAAAACGTTATTCAGAAGGCAAGAAAACACGTGTGATTGGACCAAACTGTCCAGGTGTTATTACTGCAGATGAATGTAAGATTGGTATCATGCCTGGTTATATACACAAAAAAGGCCATGTGGGCGTCGTTTCACGTTCAGGTACATTAACTTATGAAGCTGTACATCAGTTGACTGAAGAAGGCATTGGTCAAACTACTGCAGTAGGTATCGGAGGAGATCCAGTTAACGGTACTAACTTTATTGATGTATTAAAACAATTTAATGAAGATGATGAAACGAAAGCAGTTGTTATGATTGGTGAAATCGGTGGTACTGCTGAAGAAGAAGCTGCCGAATGGATTAAAGCTAACATGAATAAACCTGTTGTAGGTTTCGTTGGTGGACAAACAGCTCCTCCAGGAAAACGTATGGGTCATGCTGGCGCAATTGTTTCTGGCGGTAAAGGTACAGCAGAAGAGAAAATTAAAACACTAAACAGTTGTGGTGTGAAAACTGCTGATACACCATCAGAAATTGGCACAACATTAATTGATGCTGCAAAAGAAGCTGGTATCTATGAACAGTTACTTACTATTAAATAAAGCAATTTAATAATAGAATAGCTTAAAAATGAGCACAAACTCCTAAAATATGTTGGAGTTTGTGCTATTTTCAGTGTTTGAATTTTGTATGGTGTTGAAGTAGTGTGGGGTACGTATTTAAATTTCTTCTTAAAACTAGATTACAAATACAGTCTAAATGAATTTAATTTGTAAACAAACTTTATATCGTTTTACTTTATAATTATTTTATAAAGGAGTACGATATATGAACATAGATTATTTATTTTTAAAATTGCGTTTTTCAGGATTGTCCACACATCAAATACATCGATTGCTGAAATATAAGAATGATTTTATGTTTTACAATAAACACGAGCAGCAAGCAATATTACAACTATATTTATCAACAATTAAATCTAAAAAGAAAGATCAAATATATCAAGATTTTGTAAACAATCCCATTGATGCCATTCTTATTCAATTACATAAATGGAACATTAATTTTATTGGTATTAACCATCCATCATATCCGAAATTGCTTCGCGAAATACATGATCCTCCACTTATACTTTTTTATAAAGGAGATATCACGTTAACAACGCGTGATCAAACCCTTGCAATCGTTGGATCTAGACATGCTACTCGATATACAGGGGATGCATTGAAATTCCTTTTCCCTTCATTTAAAAAGAAAGATCTAACCATAGTCTCTGGATTAGCAGAAGGTGCAGACCAAGCAGCACATCAACATGCATTAGACAATCAAATGTCAGCGATTGCGGTGTTAGGATTTGGCCATCTTAATCATTATCCCAAATCAACGCAAAATATTAGAAATCAACTTGAGCGCACTGGCTTAGTCATAAGTGAATATTTACCATATCAAAAGCCGCTTAAACATCATTTTCCAGAAAGAAATAGATTAATTAGTGGTTTATCAAAAGGGGTTTTGATTACAGAATCTACAATTAAAAGTGGTACTTCTATTACGACTAATTGTGCATTAGAACAAAATAGAGAAGTATATGTTTTGCCAGGTTCGATGTTCAATGATATGACAATGGGGAACTTAATAAGTGCGCAAGAAGGGGCGAAAATTGTTATATCTGCGAAAGACATCATAGATGATTTTAACTAAAATTTAGATCAATGTATTTATTTGAACAATTGTTTTATAGTTGAAAAAGATGTGTATAAACAGTGTCTTTTCCTTTATTTAATTCTAAATACACCTTTGATTAAATAAATTTAAAATTAAAAACATTGACAAAAACAAAATAGACCGTTTATCATTTATCTTTGTAATTAGAAATGCAAGGGGGTAACTACTTTGGCAGAAAATTTAGTCATAGTTGAATCGCCTGCAAAAGCTAAAACCATTGAAAAATATTTAGGTAAAAAATATAAAGTTATCGCATCTATGGGGCATGTAAGAGATTTGCCAAGAAGCCAAATGGGCGTAGATGTAGAAAATGACTATGAACCCAAATATATTACTATACGCGGTAAGGGCCCTGTTGTTAAGGAATTAAAAAAACATGCTAAGAAAGCAAAAAATATATTCTTAGCAAGTGACCCCGACCGTGAAGGTGAGGCAATTGCTTGGCATTTAGCGAATATATTGAATTTAGAAGACGCTACTGAAAATAGAGTAGTATTTAATGAAATAACCAAAGATGCAGTGAAACAAAGTTTTAAACATCCTAGAGGCATAGAAATGGAACTTGTGGATGCACAACAGGCTAGAAGAATTTTAGACCGTTTAGTTGGTTATAATATTTCTCCTGTTTTATGGAAGAAAGTTAAAAAAGGACTTTCTGCTGGTCGCGTACAATCTGTCGCATTAAGATTAGTCATTGATCGTGAAAATGAAATTAGAAATTTTAAACCAGAAGAATATTGGAAAATAGAAGGAGAATTCAGATATAAAAAATCTAAATTTAGTGCTAAATTCTTACATTATAAAAACAAGCCATACAAATTAACTAATAAAAATGATGTTGAGACGATTACGTCACAGCTTGATGGGGATCAATTTGAAGTTACAAAGGTAACAAAAAAAGAAAAGACGCGTTATCCTGCCAATCCATTTACGACTTCAACACTTCAACAAGAAGCTGCAAGAAAATTGAATTTCAAAGCGCGTAAAACAATGATGCTTGCTCAACAATTATATGAAGGTATTGACTTGAAAAGACAAGGTACAGTTGGTTTAATCACTTATATGCGTACAGATTCTACTAGAATTTCTGAACAAGCTAAAAGTGAAGCCAAGGATTATATTAAAGACACTTATGGTAATGAATATACTTCGAATCGTAAATCTAAAGGTCAAGGAGATCAAGATGCACACGAAGCTATAAGACCATCAAGTACTTTACGTACACCTAGCGAAATGAAAAATTATTTAACTAGAGATCAACATAGACTGTATAAATTAATTTGGGAGCGTTTTGTAGCAAGTCAAATGGCACCTGCTATTTTAGATACAGTAGCATTAGATTTAACACAAAATGATTTGAAATTCAGAGCAAATGGGCAAACAATTAAATTCAAAGGTTTTATGACTTTATACGTTGAAACAAAAGATGATGGAGATGAAGGTAAAGAAAATAAATTACCTAATATCAATGAAGGTGAAATGGTTACAGCAACCAATATTGAACCTTCACAACATTTCACTCAACCTCCACCACGTTATACAGAAGCAAGATTGGTAAAAACCTTAGAAGAAATGAAAATTGGTCGTCCTTCAACTTATGCACCGACAATTGATACTATACAAAAAAGGAACTATGTTAAAAATGAAAGTAAACGGTTTGTTCCTACCGAATTAGGCGAAATTGTTCATGAACAAGTAAAAGAATATTTCCCAGAAATTATAGATGTAGATTTTACAGTTAATATGGAGACATTACTCGATAAAGTTGCAGAAGGTGAAATTGCTTGGAAAAAAGTTATTTCAGATTTCTATAATAGTTTTAAGCAAGATGTTGAACGTGCAGAGGAAGAAATGGAAAAAATAGAAATTAAAGATGAACCTGCAGGAGAAGATTGTGAAGTTTGCGGTGCACCAATGGTTATAAAAATGGGTCGATATGGTAAATTTATGGCATGTTCAAACTTCCCTGATTGTAGAAACACTAAAGCAATCGTCAAAACAATTGGTGTGACTTGCCCTAAATGTAAAGAGGGCGATGTCGTTGAACGTAAGTCTAAGAAAAATCGTATCTTCTATGGTTGTTCTAAATATCCCGAATGTGATTTTGTAACTTGGGATAAACCTATTGGACGTGATTGTCCAAAATGTGAACATTATTTAGTTGAGAAAAAACAAGGACGTAAAAGTCAGGTTGTTTGCTCAAATTGTGATTACAAAGAAGAAGAACAAAAATAACAAATATATAAATTGATTATTAGAAAAGGAAACTGTATTTTTTAATAATATTTAGCAACTTACGATTCATATTTATAATGTAGAGATATGTTATTTAGCTTATAAAATAGTGTCGTAGTTGCTATTTTTTTGTATAGGAGGATATATATGACTCAAATTGTCAATGTTGTAGGGGCTGGCTTAGCTGGCTCAGAAGCCGCTTATCAATTAGCGCAAAGAGGTATTCATGTAAATTTAATTGAAATGAGGCCAGTTAAACAAACGCCGGCACATCATACAGATAAATTTGCTGAATTAGTTTGTTCCAATTCATTACGTGGCAATGCGCTTACGAATGCCGTGGGTGTATTGAAAGAAGAAATGCGTCGAATGGATTCATTGGTTATAACTGCAGCAGACAAAGCGCGTGTTCCTGCTGGTGGTGCGTTAGCTGTAGATAGACATGATTTTGCAGGGTATATTACTGAAACATTGAAAAACCATCCGAATGTAACTGTAATTAATGAAGAAATTAACACTATACCTGATGGATATACAATCATTGCTACTGGTCCATTAACAACAGATCAATTAGCTCAAGAAATTGTTGACGCAACAGGTAAAGATCAACTATATTTTTATGATGCTGCAGCACCGATTATTGAAAAAGATAGTATTGATATGAATAAAGTTTATTTAAAGTCACGTTATGATAAAGGTGAAGCTGCTTATTTAAATTGTCCGATGACGGAAAAAGAGTTTAACAGATTTTATGATGCTTTATTAGAAGCAGAGGTCGCACCAGTGAATGAATTTGAAAAAGAAAAATATTTCGAAGGTTGTATGCCATTTGAAGTAATGGCAGCACGTGGACGTAAAACGTTATTGTTTGGTCCGATGAAACCAGTTGGCTTAGAAGATCCCAAGACTGGCGAAATACCATATGCAGTTGTACAGTTACGTCAAGACGATGCTGCTGGTACTTTGTATAATTTAGTAGGGTTTCAAACACATCTAAAGTGGGGTGCACAAAAAGAAGTACTTAGATTGATACCAGGTTTAGAGAATGTTGAAATTGTTCGATACGGTGTCATGCATAGAAACACATTTATTAACTCCCCTGATGTACTCACTGAAACTTATGAATTAAAAGGAAGAGAATCTCTTCATTTTGCTGGTCAAATGACTGGTGTAGAAGGTTATGTAGAAAGTGCAGCAAGCGGCTTGATTGCTGGTATCAACGTAGCTCATAAAGTTGAAAATAAAGGAAGGGTTATTTTCCCTAGAGAAACGATGTTGGGTAGCATGGCTTATTATATTGCTCATGCGAAAAATGAAAAAAACTTCCAGCCGATGAATGCCAATTTTGGTTTGCTACCGGATTTAGATGAAAAAATTAAAGATAAAAAAATAAGATATGAACAACTTGCTCATAGAGCTTTGACATATTTGGACAACTTTAAAGAAACATTATGATGTTAATATAGTGAAATATTGATTCAGAAAATTAAAAAAAGTTTTTCTCAATTTAATAGTTATGTTTCGCAGTTCCCTCTATCGATATGCTACAATTTATATCGATGGAGGGGTTTTTATTGGAAGAAATCCAACAAGCTTATTTATACATGCTTAAAGTAGAACGACATTTTTCTGAACATACATTGAAATCATATCATGATGATTTAGAGCAATTTAATGATTTTTTAAATCAAGAGCATTTAAGCTTAGCTAATTTTGAATATAAAGATGCTAGAAATTACCTAAGTTTTTTATATTCAAAAAACTTGAAAAGAACATCGGTTTCTCGTAAAATTTCTACGCTGAGAAGTTTTTATGAGTATTGGATGGTACAAGACGAAAGTGTCATAAATCCATTTATACAATTAGTTCATCCGAAAAAAGAACAATATTTACCGCACTTTTTTTATGAAGAAGAAATGGAAGCATTATTTAAAACAGTAGATAAAGATTTAAAAAAAGGATTAAGAGATCGTGTTATTTTGGAGCTTTTATATGCTACTGGTATCAGGGTATCAGAGTTAGTAAATATCAAAGAGCAAGATTTGGATATGAATTTACCAGGTGTTAAAGTTTTAGGTAAGGGTGGTAAAGAAAGGTTTATCCCTTTCGGTGAATTTTGTAAACAAAGCATTGAACATTACTTAGAAGCATTTAGTCCTAAAAAAGGTACCGAACACGACTATTTGTTAGTTAACATGAACGGTGCGCCTATCACTGAGCGTGGCATTCGTTATGTGTTAAATGATGTAGTGAAACGAACTGCAGGTGTAACAGATATACATCCGCATAAATTAAGACATACATTTGCTACACATATGTTAAATCAGGGTGCTGACTTAAGAACAGTGCAATCATTACTAGGACATGTCAATTTATCGACGACAGGTCGTTATACACATGTTACGAATGATCAATTAAAAAAAGTATATTTAAATGCACATCCTCGTGCAAAAAAGGAGAATTAAAATATGAGTACATCTATTCATGCGACAACTATTTACGCAGTACAACATAATGGACATTCGGCAATGGCTGGTGACGGACAAGTAACACTTGGCGAACAAGTTATTATGAAAAAAACCGCTAGAAAAGTTCGACGCTTATATAATGATAAAGTGTTAGCTGGATTCGCAGGTAGTGTGGCAGATGCTTTTACACTATTTGAAAAGTTCGAGACAAAATTACAACAGTTTAGCGGTAATTTAGAAAGAGCCGCTGTTGAGTTAGCGCAAGAATGGAGAGGCGATAAACAGTTAAGACAGCTAGAAGCGATGCTTATTGTGATGGATAAAGATTCAATACTAGTCGTAAGTGGTACTGGAGAAGTGATTGCGCCAGATGATGATTTAATTGCAATTGGATCCGGTGGCAATTATGCCTTAAGTGCAGGTAGAGCATTAAAACGTCATGCTACTGATTTAAGTGCGCGTGAGATGGCATATGAAAGTTTAAAGGTTGCCTCTGATATTTGCGTGTTTACGAATGACCAAATCGTTGTGGAAGAACTTTAAAAAACTTATATTTTAAAATATGTTGTAATAACAAAAAGTAAAAATTTATGAAATAAATGTATAATAAATAATGGATTTTTGAAGAAAATAAAGTAACGGAGGTATTTCTCATATGGAGTCGAATGGTATTAAATTAACGCCAAAAGATATCGTTTCAAAACTTAACGAATATATAGTTGGTCAAGATGACGCTAAACGCAAGGTAGCAGTAGCATTAAGAAATAGATATAGACGAAGCCTACTTTCTGACGAAGAGAAACAAGAAATTGCACCGAAAAACATTTTAATGATTGGACCAACTGGCGTAGGGAAAACTGAAATTGCGCGACGCATGGCTAAAGTGGTTGGTGCGCCTTTTATTAAAGTAGAAGCTACGAAATTCACAGAAGTAGGTTACGTTGGGCGTGACGTTGAAAGTATGGTTAGAGACTTAGTTGATATTGCTGTTAGATTGGTAAAAGAGCAAAAGAAAGCGTTAGTTGAAGATGAAGCGCGAAGTAAAGCAAACGAAAAATTAGTTAAACTTTTAGTTCCAAGCATGAAGAAGAAAGCGAATAGCACTAACAGTAACAACCCTTTAGAATCTCTTTTTGGCGGAGCAATACCTAATTTTGGTCAAAATAATGAGGACGATGATGAAGAAACGCCAACTGAAGAAATCAAAACAAAGCGTTCTGAAATCAAACAACAATTATTAAATGGTTCACTTGAAGAAGAAAAAGTGAGATTAAAAGTCGAACAGGACCCAGGTGCTTTAGGTATGTTAGGTACAAATCAAAACCAACAAATGCAAGATATGATGAACCAACTAATGCCTAAGAAAAAAGTGGAAAGAGAAGTCCCTGTCAAAACTGCTCGAAATATTTTGACTGATGAATATGCGGATGAACTGATTGACCAAGAAACTGCCAATCAAGAGGCTATTGAGCTAGCCGAACAAATGGGAATTATTTTTATTGACGAAATAGATAAAGTGGCTACTAACAATCAAAATTCAGGTCAAGATGTTTCACGACAAGGTGTACAAAGAGATATTTTACCTATACTTGAAGGTAGCATGGTTCAAACTAAATATGGTACTGTTAATACTGAACATATGCTATTCATTGGTGCTGGTGCATTCCATGTTTCAAAACCAAGTGATTTAATACCTGAATTACAAGGTCGTTTCCCAATTCGTGTTGAATTAGAAAGCCTTTCTGTGGAAGACTTTGTAAGCATTTTAACTGAACCCAAATTATCATTGATTAAACAGTATGAAGCGCTACTCCAAACGGAACAAGTAACGGTGAATTTCACCGAAGAAGCGATTAAACGTTTGGCAGAGATTGCCTTTCAAGTTAACCAAGATACAGATAATATTGGTGCGCGTAGATTGCATACAATACTTGAAAAAATGTTAGAAGATTTATCGTTCGAAGCACCGAGCATGCCACATGCCGTTGTAGATATCACACCTCAATATGTTGATGATAAGTTGAAATCAATTTCAACAAATAAAGATTTAAGTGCATTTATTTTATAATATAAACAAAAAGGAGAAGTAATATGAGCTTATTATCAAAAACAAGAGAATTAAATACACTTTTGCAAAAGCACAAAGGAATCGCTGTAGACTTTAAAGACGTCGCACAAACGATAAGTAGTGTAACAGTGACAAATGTTTTCATTGTGTCAAGAAAAGGTAAAATTTTAGGATCAAGTTTAAATGAATTGTTAAAAAATGAACGTATTATTCAAATGCTAGAAAATAGACACATACCTGTGGAATATACAGATAAGTTAATGGATGTAAAAGAAACAGAATCCAATATTGGAATCGAAAGTGATCTTTCAGTTTTCCCACCTGAAAACGAAGATGTATTTAAAGATAGTAAGTCAACTATCTTTCCAATATTAGGTGGCGGAGAAAGACTAGGTACGTTAGTGCTAGGACGTGTACAAGACGACTTTTCTGAAAATGATCTTGTTTTAGGTGAGTATGCGGCTACAGTTATTGGTATGGAAATTCTGCGTGAAAAACATAATGAAGTTGAACAAGAAGCTAGAGATAAAGCTGCGATTAATATGGCAATCAATTCATTATCATACTCAGAAAGTGAAGCGATTGAACATATTTTTGAAGAATTAGGTGGTAAAGAAGGCTTGTTGATTGCTTCTAAAGTAGCTGACAGGGTTGGAATTACACGTTCTGTGATTGTTAATGCATTGCGTAAGTTAGAAAGCGCAGGAGTTATTGAATCACGTTCATTAGGTATGAAAGGTACGTTTATTAAAGTTAAAAAAGAAAAATTCTTAGATGAATTAGATAGAATAAAATAAAATGTAGAATCACTTTTAAATGTGATTGCTATATACGCTTTCATATCATTTAGTATATCCATGCGTTATGCGTTTATTTAGTGAATATGTAAAAAATAAATACAATATCATTTTATAATGGAAACTGCTTACTATATAAAGTGTTACAGTGATATTTGAATTGATAAAAATATGACTTGAATCTTCACTATTATAAATGAGAAATTATAAGCTGAACTATTGCTTTATATGTATGAATATGATATATTTATTCACGGCTATTAAGCCAATACGCACATAGAGAGCGGAAGTATAAAGGGTGCGATAAATTTTTATCGTGTTTATATGAGCTTTTTATGGAGGTAAAAAACCAATAGGAGGATTTTATTTATGGCAGTAATTTCAATGAAACAATTACTAGAAGCAGGTGTTCACTTCGGTCACCAAACACGCCGTTGGAACCCAAAAATGAAAAGATACATCTTCACTGAAAGAAACGGTATCTACATTATCGACTTACAAAAAACAGTGAAGAAAGTAGAAGAAGCTTACAACTTTATAAAACAAATTTCAGAAGATGGCGGAAAAGTTTTATTTGTTGGTACGAAAAAACAAGCACAAGAATCAGTGAAAGCTGAAGCTGAACGTGCTGGTCAATTCTACGTTAACCAAAGATGGTTAGGTGGTATTTTAACTAACTATAAAACAATTTCAAAACGTATCAAACGTATTTCTGAAATTGAAAAAATGGAAGAAGATGGCTTATTCGAAGTATTACCTAAAAAAGAAGTAGTAGAACTAAGAAAAGAATATGACCGTTTAATTAAATTCTTAGGCGGAATTCGTGATATGAAATCTATGCCTCAAGCATTATTTGTAGTTGACCCTCGTAAAGAGCGCAACGCAATTGCTGAAGCACGTAAATTACACATCCCAATCGTTGGTATTGTGGATACTAACTGTGATCCAGATGAGATCGATTATGTTATCCCTGCAAACGATGATGCTATCCGTGCCGTTAAGTTATTAACAGGTAAAATGGCAGATGCAATCTTAGAAGGTCAACAAGGTGTATCAAATGAAGAAGTAGCGGCTGAACAAAACATTGATTTAAATGAATCAAAAGAAGAAGCTACTGAAGCAGAAACAACTGAAGAAAACACTTCTGTTGAATCAAACTAAGAATAATGTAAAATGGGTGATAAGATATTTAAGCTTATCACCTTTTTTTAAAATAAATATATTAAAATTCATTAAATAATGGAGGAATATGAAATGGCAATTTCAGCTAAACTTGTAAAAGAATTACGTGAAAAAACTGGCGCTGGTATGATGGACTGTAAAAAAGCGTTGACAGAAACTGATGGTGATATTGATAAAGCTATTGATTACCTACGTGAAAAAGGTATTGCGAAAGCAGCTAAAAAAGCTGACCGTATCGCTGCAGAAGGACTAGTACATGTAGAAGAAAAAGGAAATGAAGCGGCAATCGTAGAAATTAATTCAGAAACTGACTTCGTAGCACGTAACGAAGGTTTCCAAGAATTAGTGAAAGAAATTGCTACACAAGTGTTAGAGAGTAAAGCTGATACTGTTGAAGCTTTATTAGAATCTGAATTAGCTGACGGTAAAACTGTAGACCAACGCATGAAAGAAGCAATCTCTACAATCGGAGAAAAATTAAGTATCCGTCGTTTTGCTGTTAGAACAAAATCAGATAATGATGCATTTGGTTCATATTTACACATGGGTGGACGTATCGGTGTATTAACAGTTGTTGAAGGTACTACTGATAGCGATGCTGCTAAAGATGTAGCTATGCATATTGCTGCGATTAACCCTAAATATGTTTCATCTGAACAAGTAAGTGAAGATGAAATTGCTCATGAAAAAGAAGTATTGAAACAACAAGCTTTAAACGAAGGCAAACCAGAAAAAATTGTTGAAAAAATGGTTGAAGGTCGTTTACGTAAATATTTACAAGAAATTTGTGCAGTTGACCAAAACTTTGTTAAAGATCCTGATCAAACAGTTGAAGCTTTCTTAAAATCAAAAGGTGGAAAACTAGTTGACTTCGTACGTTATGAAGTAGGCGAAGGTATGGAAAAACGTGAAGAAAACTTTGCTGACGAAGTAAAAGGACAAATGAAATAATATTTCATAGTTTGAACAAGAAAGAAGACACCTTTTTGTGCTCCGTATGAAAGACTTACTTTTATATTGGAAGTTCTACTGTGTCTTCTTTACTTGTATCAAATACATATTTTCACAATAGAGAGGATAAGACAATGGCTCAAACTTCTAAATATAAACGTGTCGTTTTAAAATTAAGTGGTGAAGCACTAGCAGGTGAAGATGGATTCGGGATAAATCCCATAATTATTAAAAGTGTTGCTCAACAAGTAGCTGAGGTAACAAAAATGGATTGTGAAATTGCAGTGATTGTTGGCGGAGGTAATATCTGGAGAGGTAAAACCGGTAGTGATCTAGGTATGGATCGTGGTACAGCAGATTATATGGGCATGCTAGCTACAGTTATGAATGCTTTAGCACTACAAGACAGTTTGGAACAATTAGAGTGTGATACACGTGTATTAACTTCTATAGAGATGAAACAAGTTGCAGAACCTTATATTCGTCGTCGCGCAATTAGACACTTAGAGAAAAAGCGTGTTGTTATATTTGCTGCTGGCATAGGTAATCCATACTTCTCAACTGACACAACTGCAGCTTTACGTGCTGCTGAAGTTGAAGCAGATGTTATCTTAATGGGCAAAAATAATGTTGATGGTGTCTATTCTGCAGATCCTAAAAAAGATGAAAATGCGGTTAAATATGAACATTTAACACATATTCAAATGTTACAAGAAGGCTTACAAGTCATGGACTCAACAGCATCTTCTTTCTGTATGGATAACAATATCCCGTTGAATGTATTCTCTATCACAGAAGAAGGAAATATTAAACGCGCTGTTATGGGTGAAAAAATAGGAACATTAATTACAAAATAATTTAGAGGTGTATAAAATGAGTGACATAATTAATGACACGAAAACAAAGATGAAAAAATCAATTGATAGTCTTTCAAGAGAGTTAGCTAATATTAGTGCTGGTAGAGCAAATTCAAACCTTTTAAACGGTGTTACTGTTGATTATTATGGAGCACCAACACCTATTCAACAATTAGCGAGTATCAATGTACCAGAAGCTCGTCTTTTAGTCATTTCACCATACGACAAAACATCAGTGGCTAATATTGAAAAAGCAATTAATGCAGCAAACTTAGGCGTAAACCCATCTAGTGATGGTGAGGTCATTCGTATAAGTGTGCCTGCATTAACAGAAGAACGTCGTAAAGAGCTTGTAAAAGAAGTTAAAAAAATTGGTGAAGATTCTAAAGTTGCAGTTAGAAACGTACGCCGTGATTCGAATGACGAACTTAAAAAGCAAGAGAAAAACGGTGACATCACTGAAGATGACTTAAGAACTCAAACGAATGAAGTACAAAAAATAACTGACGATTCTATAAATGACATTGATAAATTATTAGAAGAAAAAGAACAAGATATTATGTCAGTATAAACATGGTAATTATGATATGTTTTTTGTGAGTAAATACTCAACATTAAGTTGTTTGGTATTGAAAATGAAGCATATTATAAATTTATCTGAACTGTATCAAATCAGACTTTGGTACAGTTTTTTTATTTGTTTATTCATTGCGCTTATCTAGTATGATAAAATGATAGATAATTGCATTTAGAAGCTAATTTAATAAGCAGAGATGATAACGCTCGGAGGAAATACCATGTTTAAAAAGCTAAACAAGAAAAAAAACCAGCCTAATGCATCCAACAATGAGTTGGATCTACATAATGTACCTAATCATATAGCAATTATTATGGATGGCAATGGACGCTGGGCTAAACAAAGAAAATTGCCTAGAATCAAAGGCCATTATGAAGGTATGCAAACGATTAAAAAAATAACTAAAGAAGCTAGTGATTTAGGTATTAAATATTTAACGTTGTATGCATTTTCAACTGAAAATTGGACAAGACCTAAAAATGAAGTCAATTATATCATGAATTTGCCGGTTAACTTTTTAAAAACCTTTTTACCTGAATTAATAGAAAATAATGTTAAAGTAGAAACGATTGGTTTTTTAAATGATTTACCAACTGCAACACTTGAAGCGATTAATAAGGCAAAAGAACAGACCAAAGCAAACACAGGTTTAAAATTGATTTTTGCAATTAACTATGGCGGACGTGCTGAAATTGTCCATAGTGTAAAATCAATTTATGAAAAATTATCTTCAGAAGGCTTATCCAGTGATCATATTACAGAGCAATTGATTAACGAACATTTAATGACCCACGATTATCCTGATCCAGACCTTTTAATTAGAACCTCAGGTGAGCAACGAATTAGTAACTTTCTTATCTGGCAAGTGTCTTACAGTGAATTTATATTCAATGAAAAATTTTGGCCAGATTTTGACAAAGAAGAATTAATAAACTGTATTAAAATTTATCAATCTCGTCAAAGACGTTTTGGGGGATTATAAATAGTTAGGAGAATAGTATGAAAGTTAGAACTTTAACAGCAATAATAGCACTTATTGTTTTTCTACCTGTATTGTTAAAGGGTGGCCTTGTACTAATGCTTTTTTCTTATTTATTAGCATTTATAGGTCTCAAAGAATTGTTGAATATGAATATGATAAAGTTCCTATCCATCCCAGGAATTATAAGTGCATTAGGAATATTAATTATTATGATACCGCAAGAAGCAGGTACATGGGTAAACGATTTACAATTAAAATCTTTAATAGCAATGAGTTTTATTTTACTCAGTTATACAGTACTTTCTAAAAATAGATTTAGTTTTATGGATGCTGCCTTTTGTTTAATGTCTATAGCTTATGTAGGGATAGGCTTCATGTATCTATATGAAACTAGATCAGAAGGATTACATTACATACTTTTAGCTTTCTTAATTGTGTGGTCTACAGATACTGGCGCATATATTTTTGGTAGATTAATAGGTAAACATAAATTATGGCCTGTAATCAGTCCCAATAAAACAATTGAAGGATTTATTGGTGGTATTATTTGTAGTTTGATAGTTCCGCTTGTAATGATGATGTTTATAGATTTTGATATTGCAATATGGTTACTACTGTTATGTACGGTTATTTTAAGTATGTTTGGTCAGTTAGGAGACTTAGTAGAGTCAGGCTTTAAACGTCATTTTGGTGTGAAGGATTCTGGACGCATTTTACCTGGTCACGGTGGTATATTAGATCGATTTGATAGTTTTATGTTTGTCTTACCATTATTAAACATATTCTTAATATAAGTGATTTTAAGGTAAACGAAGTGCAAATAAAATTGTATAATTGAACAATAAAAGGAGTTATGAATTTAAATGTCGATGAGAAATCAAATGAAACATTTAAGTTTTTAACTCCTTTTCATAAGTTTTTAAAATATGTTACAGAGAAATTAAGTGTTAAGTCATGATAATTTTTTCTACTGCATAAAGTTACGTGTATCAGCTAGTATTGTTATGTTATAATTTTATAATCAAAAGCATTAAAATAGCTTATATATTATAGCAATATAAAAAATAATGGAACAATCTTACGGAAAATATGAGGTGTATCAATTTGAGTTTTCTAGTGACAATTATTTCTTTTATAATCGTATTTGGTGTTCTTGTAACAGTTCATGAATACGGTCATATGTTTTTTGCAAAAAGAGCTGGCATTATGTGTCCAGAATTTGCAATTGGAATGGGGCCAAAAATTTTTAGTTTCAGAAAAAATGAAACTTTATATACCATTCGTTTATTGCCTGTTGGAGGATATGTAAGAATGGCAGGTGACGGGTTGGAGGAACCACCCGTTCAACCAGGTATGCATGTAAAGATAAAATTAAATGATAAAGATGAAATCACACATATCATTTTAGATGATCAACATAAGTTCCAACAAATTGAAGCAATGGAAGTTAAACAATGTGATTTTAAAGAAGATTTATACATTGAAGGTGTAACTGCATATGATCAGCAAAGACATCATTATCAAATTGCTGACAAAGCCTATTTTGTTGAGAATGGTAGTTTAATTCAAATAGCTCCCAAAAACCGACAATTCACACACAAAAAGCCTTATCAAAAATTCTTAACACTGTTTGCTGGCCCATTATTTAACTTTTTACTTACATTAGTATTATTTATTGGCTTAGCTTATTATCAAGGTACACCAACAAATACAGTTGATAAAGTGGCGCAAGATAGCCCAGCAGCACACGCAGGTTTAAAAACAGGTGATACTATCGTGAAAATTGCTGACAAATCTATCAATAGTAAATCTGATATAGATCAAGCAATATCACAGGTTAAAGACAAAAAGACACAAATTAAAGTAGAACGAGATGGTAAAACAGAAACCTTGCAAGTAAAACCAAAAAAATATGAACAAAAAGTAACTAAAACACATTCAGAAACTAAATATTTGTTAGGTTATACTGCTTCTACTGAACATACGGTATTTAAACCGATTACTGAAGGCGTAAAGCAAACAATTGTAGCTGGAAAACTGATATTTACCGCGATTTTAAGCATGATTGCGAGCATTTTCACCGGTCAATTTTCATTTGATATGTTAAATGGTCCAGTCGGTATCTATCATACAGTTGACTCTGTTGTTAAAACAGGTATTATTAATTTGATTTCTTGGACAGCTTTACTAAGCGTCAATTTAGGTTTAATGAATTTATTACCAGTCCCAGCACTTGATGGCGGACGAATCTTATTTGTAATTTATGAAGCGATTTTCAGAAAACCATTAAACAAAAAAGCAGAAACGACAATTATTGCAATTGGTGCAGTATTTGTATTAATTGTAATGGTCTTAGTGACGTGGAATGACATTCAACGTTATTTCTTATAAAAGGAGAGCATGTAAATGAAACAATCTAAAGTATTTATACCAACGATGAAAGAGGTACCTGCAGCAGCTGAAGCTTTGAGTCATAGACTTTTGTTAAAAGCAGGATTAATCAAACAAAGTACGAGTGGTATTTATAGCTATTTACCGTTAGCTGCTAAAGTTTTGAATAACATTGAAAGTATTGTAAGACAAGAAATGGAACGTATCGACGCTGTGGAAATTTTAATGCCAGCGTTACAAAAAGCAGAACTATGGGAAGAATCCGGTCGTTGGAGTGCATATGGTCCAGAATTGATGCGTTTGAAAGACAGACATGGTCGTGAGTTTGCACTTGGACCAACACATGAAGAACTTATAACATCTGTAATCAGAGATGAACTTAAATCATATAAACAATTACCACTTACTTTATTCCAAATACAATCTAAATTTAGAGATGAAAAACGCCCGCGCTTTGGATTGTTACGTGGTCGTGAATTTATTATGAAAGATGCATATTCATTTCATGCTGATGAGGCTTCATTAGATGAAACATACCAAGATATGTATCACGCATATGATCGCATATTTAAACGTGTCGGAATAAATGCGCGACCAGTAGTTGCAGATTCAGGTGCTATTGGTGGCAGTCATACACATGAATTTATGGCTTTAAGTGAAATTGGTGAAGACACAATAGTTTATAGTGAAAATAGTGATTATGCAGCTAATATTGAAAAAGCTGAGGTTGTATATCATCCCAATGAAAAGCATGATGAGATAGCGTCATTAACAAAAATAGAAACACCTCAAGTACATACAGCACAAGCATTAGCAACATTTTTAGATAAACCACTGGATGAAATTACAAAATCCATGGTATTTAATGTTGATGGTGAATTTATTATGGTACTTGTACGTGGTCACCATGAAATTAATGATGTGAAATTAAAAGCATTCTTTGGTACGGATCACATCGAATTAGCTACAGAAGATGAAATTAAAAATTTATTAGGTGCATCTCCTGGTTCACTTGGTCCTATTTTCGATAAAAATATCAAAGTATATGCTGATAATTTTATAAAAGATTTAAATAATATTGTTGTAGGTGCTAATGAAGATGGTTACCATTTATTGAATGCAAACGTAGGGCGTGACTTTGAAATCGAAGCTTATGGAGACTTTAGATTTATTTTAGAAGGAGAGCCTTTAGCTGATGGATCAGGTGATGCTAAATTTGCCGAAGGAATTGAAGTTGGGCAAGTATTTAAACTTGGTACTAAATATTCTGAAGCAATGAATGCAACATTCCTGGATAATCAAGGTAAAGCTAAACCTTTATTAATGGGATGTTATGGTATAGGTATTTCTAGGACTTTAAGTGCGATTGTTGAGCAAAATAATGATGAAAATGGTATTATATGGCCTAAATCAGTAACGCCATTTGATTTACATTTAATTACAATCAATCCTAAAAAAGAAGAACAACGTGAATTGGCTGATCAATTATATAAACAATTAAAAGAAACATATGATGTACTTTATGATGACCGTAAAGAACGTGCAGGTGTTAAATTTAATGATGCCGATTTAATAGGATTACCAATTAGAGTAGTAGTTGGTAAAAATGCTGCTGAAGGTATCGTAGAAGTTAAACGACGTGATACAGGTGAAAGTGAAGATGTTCAAATTGATAACTTAAATAGTTATATTAATGACTTATACCTAAGTATATAAGTCAACAGTCAACTTAAAAAAGTGATTGCTCTCATATACGTTGCTAAAATTAAGATGTAAGTTAAAGCATTAATACGCATATACTTTATATAAATGCATATCATTGCTAAAAGTATTAGATGAATCTTTTAGTTCAACCTGTACTTTAATGTTTGATCACCTTTAATTAGTGAGCGGGAAAGCGAAATCGAATGAATCATGTTTGATTTCATTCCCGCTCTTATTTATGATTAGAAACCATATTGTAAAAATAGTAAAGTTTAAGTATTAGAAATTAAAGGTTTTACGTTATAAGATAGATAATGTACAAAATACATACGCGACAGTTAAAGAAATTATATGAATTAGTAACGTAGTGTAATTAATAGTAAGGTGGTTATCGTCATGTCAATGACAAATCAAGAAAAATTCAAGATTTTAGCTGATCAAATTAAAATTGCAGATCATTTGGATCCAGAAATTTTAGCACAAAGTGAATTAACACGTGTAGATGTTAAAACAACGGATCGTACCTGGGTATTTCAGATAACATTTCCATATTTTTTACCAATTGAAGATTATCTGTTATTTATGAATGCAATTACTGAAGAATTTAAAACAATCGCTAAAGTCGATTGTAATTTTACAATCACAAATAAAGCGAATCAAGATGAATATGCATTGAAATACTTTAGTTATTGCATTGACCAAACAAAATTATCACCTAAAGTAAAAGGTCAGCTTAAGCAAAAGCGCTTAATTATGTCAGGGGATGTGCTCAAAGTCATGTGTCAGAATGATATAGAGCGAGATCATTTTGACAAAGCGTGCAATGGAAGTTTGATTAAAGCATTTCAACAATGTGGTTTTGCAATCAGCAGTATCATTTTTGAAACAGACCAAACATCTAATGGAGACGACTTGGCATCGTTAGAAGCACACATTCAACAAGAAGATGAGCAAAGTGCACGTGAAGCCACTGAAAAGTTAGAAAAGATGCGTGCTGAAAAAGCTAAACAACAAGATAATAATGAAAGTACTGTAGCTAAATGTCAAATTGGAAAACCAATTCAAGTAGAAAATGTAAAACCTATTGAATCGATTATTGAAGAGGAATTTAAAGTTGCAGTTGAAGGTGTTATCTTTGATATTAATTTGAAAGAATTGAAAAGTGGACGCCATATTGTAGAACTAAAAGTTACAGATTATACAGACTCCTTAGTATTGAAAATGTTCACTAGAAAAAATAAAGATGATTTAGCTCATTTTAAAGCTCTCAGTGTCGGTAAATGGGTTCGAGCACAAGGCAGAATAGAAGAAGATACATTCGTACGTGATTTAGTCATGATGATGTCTGATATAGAAGAAATAAAAAAAGCAGTTAAACAAGATAAAGCAGACGAAAAACGCGTAGAATTTCACTTGCATTCGTCCATGAGTCAGATGGACGGCATTCCGAATATAAGTGCATATGTAGAACAAGCAGCTAAATGGGGCCACAAAGCTATTGCAATTACTGATCATAATGTGGTTCAAGCATTTCCAGATGCGCATGCTGCAGCAGAAAAAAATGATATTAAAATGATTTATGGCATGGAAGGCATGTTGGTCGATGATGGTGTGCCCATAGCGTATAAGCCTCAAGACATTGATTTAAAAACTGCAACATATGTTGTTTTTGACGTTGAAACAACAGGTCTATCTAATCAGTATGATAAAATTATCGAACTCGCAGCTGTAAAAGTACAAGAAGGAGAAATTATTGATAAGTTTGAACGTTTTAGTAATCCACACGAACGTTTATCTGAAACAATCAAGAATTTAACGCATATCACAGACGATATGCTCGTCAATGCACCTGAAATTGAAACTGTTTTAACCGAGTTTAAAGCGTGGGTCGGTGACGCGATATTTGTAGCACATAATGCATCATTTGATATGGGGTTCATTGATACCGGTTATGAAAAAACTGGCCTAGGCGCATCAACTAACGGTGTGATAGATACACTTGAACTTTCTAGAACCATCAACACTGAATATGGAAAACATGGTCTGAACTTTTTAGCTAAAAAATATGGTGTAGATTTAACACAACATCACAGAGCGATTTATGATACTGAAGCAACAGCTTATATTTTTATAAAGATGTTAAAACAATTAGAAGAAGCAGAAGTTTATAATCATCAAGATATTAATAAGTCTTTATCAAATGAAGACGCTTATAAACGTGCTCGCCCAAATCACGTAACACTTATTGTGCAAAATCAACAGGGCTTAAAGAACTTATTTAAAATAGTAAGCGCATCTTTAGTTAAATATTATTATAGAACACCTAGAATTCCACGTTCTCTTTTAGATGAATATCGAGAAGGTATTCTTGTTGGTTCCGCATGTGATGAAGGTGAAGTATTTACTGCAGTAATGCAAAAAGACCAATCTCAAGTGGAAAAAATAGCAAAATACTATGATTTTATTGAAGTACAACCACCTGCATTATACCAAGATTTAATAGATAGAGAATTGGTGAGAGATAATGAAACATTACATGAAATTTATCAACGTCTCATCCAAGCTGGAGATGTGAATGATATACCTGTTATTGCAACAGGAAACGCGCATTATCTAAATGAACATGATGGTATTGCACGTAAAATTTTAATAGCATCACAGCCAGGTAACCCGTTAAATCGTAGTACTTTACCTGAGGCGCACTTTAGAACTACGGATGAAATGTTAGATGAATTACATTTCTTAGGTGATGCAAAAGCACATGAATTAGTTGTGAAAAATACAAATGACTTAGCAGACCGTATCGAACGCGTAGTTCCGATAAAGGATGAATTGTATACGCCCCGCATGGAAGGTGCTAATGATGAAATACGAGATATGAGTTATGCTAACGCCAGAGCATTGTATGGTGAAGATTTACCACAAATTGTAATTGACCGATTAGAGAAAGAGCTTGAAAGTATCATTGGGAATGGTTTTTCTGTGATATATTTAATTTCACAAAGACTGGTTAAAAAATCATTAGATGACGGTTATCTAGTTGGATCACGTGGCTCTGTAGGTTCGAGTTTTGTAGCGACAATGACTGAAATTACAGAAGTTAACCCATTACCTCCACATTATATTTGTCCAGAATGTAAAGAAAGTGAGTTCTTTAACGATGGATCCGTTGGTTCTGGTTTTGATTTACCAGATAAAAAATGTGCCACATGTGGATGTGATTTAATTAAAGAAGGCCAGGATATTCCTTTTGAAACTTTCTTAGGTTTTAAAGGTGATAAGGTTCCTGATATCGACTTGAACTTTAGTGGTGAATATCAACCACAAGCTCATAATTATACAAAAGAATTATTTGGTGAAGATAAAGTCTTTCGTGCAGGTACAATTGGTACGGTGGCTGAAAAAACAGCTTTCGGTTTTGTGAAAGGATTTTTAAATGATCAAGGTATTCACAAAAGAGGCGCTGAAGTTGATAGACTCGTAAAAGGTTGTACTGGTGTAAAACGTACAACAGGACAACACCCTGGAGGCATCATCGTTGTGCCAGATTATATGGATATCTACGATTTTACACCTGTCCAATTTCCGGCAGATGATCAATCATCGGCTTGGATGACGACTCATTTTGATTTCCATTCAATACATGATAACGTTTTGAAACTGGATATATTAGGACATGATGATCCGACGATGATTCGTATGCTGCAGGATTTATCAGGTATTGATCCTAAAACGATACCTGTCGATGATAAGGAAACTATGGGCATTTTTAGTTCGCCAGAACCTTTAGGTGTAACTTCAGAACAAATTTTATGTAAAACTGGAACATTTGGTGTGCCAGAATTTGGTACAGGATTTGTGCGCCAAATGTTAGAAGATACCAAGCCAACTACATTTTCAGAGTTAGTTAGAATATCTGGATTATCACATGGTACGGATGTTTGGCTAGGTAACGCACAAGATTTAATACGCTCAGGAACTTGTGATTTATCAAGTGTTATTTGTTGTCGTGATGATATTATGGTTTATTTAATGTATAACGGTTTAGAGCCTTCACTCGCCTTCAAGACAATGGAATTTGTACGTAAAGGTAAAGGGCTAACTGACGATATGGTTGAAGCAATGGTAGACAATGAAGTGCCAGATTGGTATTTAGATTCATGTAGAAAAATTAAATACATGTTCCCTAAAGCCCATGCGGCAGCATATGTATTGATGGCAGTACGTATTGCGTATTTCAAAGTTCATTATCCACTTTATTATTATGCAAGTTACTTTACGGTACGTGCATCTGATTTTGATTTAATTTCAATGATTAAGGATAAAGAAAGTATTCGAAATACAGTAAACGATATGTATTCTCGTTATATGGATTTAGCAAAAAAAGAAAAAGATACATTAACCGTATTAGAAATCATGAACGAAATGGCGCAACGCGGTTATCGTATGCAACCAATTAGTTTAGAGAAAAGTAAAGCATTTGATTTTATCATTGAAGGTGATAGTTTGATTCCGCCATTTATCGCTGTTCCTGGATTAGGTGAAAACGTTGCACAACGTATTGTTGAAGCACGCGAAGAAGGACCGTTTTTATCAAAAGAAGATTTAAATAAAAAAGCTGGGTTGTCACAAAAAGTCATCGAGTATTTAGATGAACTTGGTTCATTACCTAACTTGCCAGATAAAGCACAATTATCAATATTTGATATGTAATCGAGCAATATATTGGTAGGCATGGAATAAAAAATGTTAAATGTATAAAATTTTGATATTAGTTATTGTCATACTATATGAAAATATATAGTTGTTTGTATAGGAAATAAACATATGGTATAATAATGTTGCTTAAAAAATTAGACTCAGGCAGGAAGAGTGGGCGTTATACCCGCTCTTTTCTATTTGCCAAAAAAGGAGGTCAGTATGAGTAAAGTAACTGAGCAAGTTGAATCAATTATTCAACCCGTCCTTAACGACTTAAATTTTGAATTAGTTGAAGTCGAATACACAAAAGAAGGAAAAGATTACTTCTTAAGAGTATCCATTGATAAAGAAGGTGGCGTCGATTTAAACGATTGTGCCTTAGCTTCTGAAAAGATTAGTGAAATTATGGATGAAGAAGATCCTATTCAAGAAATGTATTATTTAGATGTAGCTTCTCCAGGTGCTGAAAGACCTATAAAAAAAGAAAAAGATTTCCAAAATGCTGTTACAAAACCAATATACGTTTCTTTATATGCGCCAATTGAAGGTGGAAAAGAATGGTTAGGTATCTTAAAAGAAGTAACAAGTGAAACGATTATTATGGAAGTAAAAGAAAAGTCAAAGAAGAAACAAGTTGAAATTCCAAGAAATAAAATCGCTAAAGCACGTCATGCTGTAATGCTTTAATGTGATGAGGAGGATGATAAGTCGTGTCAAGTAATGAATTATTATTAGCAACTGAATATTTAGAAAAAGAAAAAAAGATTCCAAGAGAAGTATTAATTGATGCAATTGAAGCAGCGCTAATTACTGCATATAAAAAGAACTATGACAGTGCAAGAAGTGTACGCGTTGAGTTAAACATGGATGAAGGTACATTTCATGTAATTGCTCGTAAACAAGTTGTAGAAGAAGTAATGGATAATAGAGAAGAAATTGACTTAAGTACAGCGCTAGTTAAAAACCCAGCATATGAAGTTGGTGATATATACGAAGAAGATGTAACACCAAGTGACTTTGGGCGTGTAGGTGCACAAGCTGCGAAACAAGCAGTAATGCAGCGTTTACGTGATGCTGAACGTGAAATATTATATGATGAATTTATCGATAAAGAAGATGATATTGTTAATGGTCTTATTGATAGAGTAGATCACCGCTATGTTTATGTTAATTTAGGACGTACAGAAGCTGTATTATCTGAGGCTGAAAGAAGCCCTAATGATAGTTATATTCCTAATGAAAGAATTAGAGTGTATGTCAATAAAGTAGAGCAAACGACAAAAGGACCGCAAATTTACGTTTCTCGTAGCCATCCAGGATTACTCAAACGTTTATTTGAACAAGAAGTACCAGAGATTTTTGACGGTACAGTCATTGTAAAATCTGTGGCACGTGAAGCAGGAGACCGCTCTAAAATCAGTGTTCATTCAGATAACCCAGATATCGATGCAGTAGGTGCATGTGTGGGTGCTAAAGGTTCTCGTGTTGAAGCGGTTGTAGAAGAATTAGGTGGCGAAAAAATTGACATTGTTCAATGGAATGAAGATCCGAAGGTCTTTGTTAAAAATGCTTTAAGTCCATCTCAAGTACTACAAGTGATTGTTGATGAAGCAAACCAATCAACTATTGTAGTTGTGCCTGATTATCAATTATCGTTAGCGATTGGTAAGCGTGGACAAAACGCACGTTTAGCTGCGAAATTAACTGGTTGGAAAATTGATATTAAATCAGAAAGTGATGCTAGAGCTGAAGGTGTTTATCCGACAGACGAAGCACTAGAAATAGAAGAAGATGAAAATATTGAACAGGATACAAACATTGATTTGGAAGATGTGAATATTGAAACGCATGACTTAAAAACGGATGATGAAACAGATAGCATAGATGAAGATGACGCTGAAAAATAATTTGGAGTGAGCTTTTATGAAAAAGAAAAAAATTCCAATGCGTAAATGTATACTTTCAAATGAAATGCATCCAAAAAAAGATATGATTCGAGTTGTTATTAATAAAGAAGGCGAAATTTTTGCCGATGCTACAGGAAAACAACAAGGTCGTGGTGCATATGTATCAAAAGATGTTAAATTAGTAGAAGATGCACAAAAACAAGGTGTATTAGAAAAATACTTTAAAGTTGATGCAGAAACTCTAGATCCTGTATACAAGGAAATTATACGTCTTATTTATCGCGAAGAGATACCTAAATGACTATAGAGAAAATCGTAAATTTTTTAGGTTTAGCAATGCGTGCTGGAAAAGTAAAAACAGGTGAATCGGTCATTTTAAATGACATTAAGAAAAATAGGTTAAAGCTCGTAATTATTGCAACTGATGCTTCTGAAAATACAAAGACAAAGTTTCAGAGCAAGTGTGAAAGTTACCATATATCATTTCGCATATTTGGAACAAGAGCTGAATTAGGACAAGCTTTAGGTAAAGCAGAACGAGTTAACATTGGAATCACTGATCAAGGCTTTGCTAAAAAGTTAGTGTCAATGATAGATGAATATCGTAAGGAGTGACTATATGAGTAAAATAAGAATTTACGAATACGCCAAAGATTTAAAATTAAAAAGTAAAGATATTATAGATGAGTTAAAGAAAATGGACGTTGAGGTAACGAGCCATATGCAAACGTTAGAAGATGACCAAATCAAGGCATTAGATAAGGTTTATAAACCAGAGAAATCGAATGCATCAGAAAATAAACAACAAGGTCAAAATCAACAAAAACCATCAAATAACAAGTCTAATGCTAATAAAAAAGATAATAATCAAAACAACAAAAATAACAACAAAAATAAGAAAAACAGCAAAAACAGCAAAAACAGCAAAAATAACAACAAAAATAAACAAACTAAACAAGAAGAACCAAAAGAAATACCTTCACACATCACTTATCAAGAAGGTATCACAGTTGGAGAACTTGCTGAAAAAATCAATGTTGATTCTTCAGAAATAATTAAAAAGTTATTTTTATTAGGCATCATGGCTAATATTAATCAAGCATTAGATGATGAAACTTTAGAATTAATTGCTGATGATTATGGTGTTGAAGTTGAAAAAGAAGTTGTTGTTGATGAAGAAGATTTATCAATTTACTTTGATGATGAATCTGAAGATGAAGATGCAGTAGAAAGACCAGCAGTTGTTACTATTATGGGACACGTTGATCATGGTAAAACAACGTTATTGGATTCTATCCGTAACACACAAGTAACAGCAGGTGAAGCTGGTGGTATTACACAACATATCGGTGCTTATCAAATTGAAAATGATGGCAAAAAAATCACTTTCCTTGATACACCAGGACATGCTGCATTCACAACAATGCGTGCACGTGGTGCGCAAGTAACTGATATTACAATTTTAGTTGTAGCAGCAGATGATGGTGTAATGCCTCAAACGATAGAAGCAATCAACCATGCCAAAGAAGCGAATGTACCAACGATTGTAGCAGTTAATAAAGTTGATAAACCGACTGCTAACCCTGATCGAGTAATGCAAGAATTGACAGAATACGGTTTAATTCCAGAAGACTGGGGTGGCGATACAATTTTCGTACCGCTTTCTGCTTTAAGTGGCGATGGTATAGAAGATTTAATAGAAATGATTGTGCTTACATCTGAAATTCAAGAACTAAAAGCAAATCCTGCTAAAAAAGCAGTAGGTACAGTGATAGAAGCAGAATTAGATAAGTCACGTGGTCCATCTGCATCACTTCTAGTACAAAATGGTACACTGCATGTTGGAGATGCTTTGGTTGTTGGTAATACGTATGGTAGAATTCGTGCAATGGTTAATGACTTAGGACAAAGAATTAAATCTGCAGAACCGTCTACGCCTGTTGAAATCACAGGTATTCATGATGTACCACAAGCTGGGGATCGTTTTGTTGTGTTTAAAGATGAGAAACAAGCAAGACGTATTGGTGAAGCACGTCATGAAGCTAATGTTTTACAACAGCGTCAAGAAAGTAAGAGCGTTTCACTAGATAATTTATTTGAACAAATGAAACAAGGTGAAATGAAAGATTTAAATGTCATCATTAAAGGTGATGTTCAAGGTTCTGTCGAAGCACTTGCAGCTTCACTAATGAAAATTGAAGTAGAAGGCGTTAATGTTCGCATAATTCATACTGCAGTAGGTGCGATTAATGAATCTGATGTAACTTTAGCGAATGCGTCAAATGGTATCATCATTGGCTTTAACGTAAGACCGGATACTGGTGCCAAACGTGCAGCCGAAACAGAAGGTGTAGATATGAGATTACACCGTGTTATTTATAGTGTTATTGAAGAAATAGAAGCTGCAATGAAAGGCTTACTAGATCCAGAATATGAAGAACAAGTGATTGGCCAAGCAGAAGTGCGTCAAACATTTAAAGTTTCAAAAGTGGGTACAATAGCTGGTAGTTATGTTACAGATGGTAAGATTACGAGAAATGCGGGTGTCCGTGTTATCAGAGATGGTATCGTCCAATTTGAAGGTGAACTGGACACATTAAAACGTTATAAAGACGATGCAAAAGAAGTAGCTCAAGGCTATGAATGTGGTATCACGATTGAAAAATATAACGACCTAAAAGAAGGCGACATAATAGAAGCTTTCGAAATGGTTGAAATTAAAAGATAAAGACAGTTATCTTAAGAAAATACAAAAATTTTAAACCGTAGGCTAATTTATCATGTTAGCTTACGGTTTTTTTCTTTTAAATATGTTATCTTTTGGGTAAGAGAAGGTGTGGCTTTGAAGCATTTGAAAAAATGTTTATTTTTATAATTTAATATAATGTTTTGTTTTAAGTGCATAGTTACTCATAAAATTAGCTATTTATTAAGCATTGTAAACCAGTTAAAAAATTTTTAGTAAAATTGCTTGTTATTTTAATATGGACACTAACTGTCTATGTACTTAATTAAACTTAGCATAAATAGGAGGTTATAAGTGATGAGTGAATATTTAAAAGAAATAAATGAATTTTGGCAAGAATATTTGGATCAATATAACTCTATTTATGACTTAGAAACTTTAAATGAAATAAGAGAAAGACATGACATAACTGCTTTTCTACACCCTCAAGATTTAGCATATTTAAAAAGAAATTTTGGTGAAGATTTTAGTAACATACCAAGATTTAAAAAGTTGATTGATTTTGCAAATGGAAAAGTAAAAATCAATAAGCATAGACAACGAATTGTCCAAAATGAAGCAGAATTAAGTCCAGCCATAGCAAGACCGTATTTTGGAAATCCTGAAAGAGCAGATATTGTAATATTGAAAAAAAAGGCGGAAAATGATTTTATAATTAATGATCCTACCTTACCAGATGATATGGTGGTACATTATCGTAATAGAATATTGCAAGACATACAAGGTAAATTGGATTTAAACGGTCATAAGGTATTTATTCCTTATATAGATCATCATTGTTGGTTTAAGAAATATATATATAGTAACGGATCCATTTTGAAGCAATTCAATATTAATCCCAATAGAGTGATGGTTATGAATTTCTTCCCATATCAAACTGGTCATACTGCAGGTATACCAAAAGATTTTTTAACATTTAACCATTATCTACCGTCACAAGTTATGAATTTTGAACTCTTACTAAAAATTATAAATGATGATAAGCGTCGAATTTATATTGTTAGTGAAGAAGAACTATTTATTTCAATCTTTAAAAATTTTACTAATAGTGATTTACATCAATATCTTGTTGACAATTTGTTTGTGCTGTCATCTAAACAGAATAGACACATCACAGCATGTAATGTATTGAGTTATAAAGAGCATATTAGACGTTTAAAAAAGAAAGAGTCATTGAATAAAATAGATTATTATAAGTGGAATCAGCAACAAAAGAAAGAGCGAGAGCTAGGGAATTCAGATTTTATAAGAAAGCTTAAAGCTATTCAATATAAAGAAGCATTACCGCGTTAGTAAAATTGAACTGACTAAAAAGGTAACTTTCATTTCAAATGATATGAAAGTTACCTTTAATATGTAGTTAAATATGATAATGCTTGAATAATGATTTGATTTGATTTTTAAAATCTTCTACATAATGATCTGGTTTTAATAAAATGATTTCTTGTGGATATTCATATGCTAAATTTAGGCATTCGTTTTTTGAGATTATGAGTTCTGCTTCAATAAATGCTTCATTATTTTGTGAATTTAGTACTATAAATTGCCGTTGAATTTGTTCCCATATGGAAGGGAGAAATTTCATAATGACTGTTGGAACTTGCAGAAAGATATTTTCATCAAATGCTTCATCATATTGCTCGATATCATGTATTGAGTTTAAATCTTGTGTAAAAATTTCGTGTTGATATATATAAGTAATCCAATATTTATTTTTGAAATATCTTGTGTATACCGGTACGACTTTATACGTTTGATTGTCAACATCATTTAGCAATATAATCTGTTTGTTTTGTATAGCAAGTTGAATTTTATAAATAAGTGTGGATTCTGTTAATTCGTGATTGATTGTAAATTGATTAAGTAATGTATTAGATAAAAATTTTTCAGCTAGATTCGAATTACTGTTTAGCCCTCTAATTAAATTGTAGGTATCGATATGAATGTGAGGCGTGAAATTTTTCATCCTAAATAGTAAGTTAAGTAACCGATTATTTTTAAATTTATAGCGATCTATACTAATGCGATGTCGGCCTATATTATTTTCATAAACAATCCTTGCATTTAGCCCTTCCCATTCATGGTCTTCATATAAAAAGTTATTTATATCACTAAAATCTCGTTGAATGGATCTTACATTAACGTTTAATTGTTGTGCAAGTTCTTCTTTGCTTAATTTTTTTCCGTTAAATAGACGAGTGAAAATATAAAGTAGTCTTTCTGATTTATCCAAGTATACACGCTCCTTATCATTTCAATAGAAAAATTCATTTTTTATTAGTTTGAATTATAGCATGATACTTTCTATAATGTGTAAAACATTATAAAATAAATTAAAAACTTAAATGATATTAAAGTAGTGATTTTTTATAAAATTAAACTTAGTTTTTCATAAATAATCATTGTATTTAAAAAACAAAAATGTAATAAAGTTTCATTTTATAACACTTTGGAAATATAATTGTGCCTAACTGTTATGAAATCATGTTTAATTGTTTCAGAGCTATTACCTCTTTGAGTTATAATAAATTTGTAATTAAATTTTTAAACGTAAAAAAGAAGGAAGTTTGTTTGACGTTGTGAAATGAACTGTCATATAATCTTTAAGTAAGATAAATATACATGTATGAATGATATTTGTGAGGTGAAATATAATATGAATATGAGAGCTGAACGTGTTGGCGAACAAATGAAACAAGAAATTATGGATATTGTTAATAATAAAGTCAAGGACCCTAGAATTGGTTTCCTAACAATAACAGAAGTTCAATTGACGAATGATTTATCTATTGCAACAATTTATTTAACTGTACTTGGAAATGATAAACAAATTGATGATACGTTTAAAGGTTTAGAGAAAGCGAAAGGTTTTATAAAATCTGAAATTGGTTCAAGAATGCGCTTAAGAATTGTTCCAGATTTAAAATTTGAATACGATGAATCGATAGACTACGGTAATAAAATTGAAAAGATGATTCAAGATTTACACAAAAATGATTAATTTTAAAAGCTGAAACAAATACCTATTGAGATATTTGTTTCAGCTTTTTTATAACCATTTATTTATTGAGACGTGTTAATATAAATAAGGAATGATATTAAAAGGACGATTGAAGGTGACATAAAAATGTATAACGGTATTTTACCTGTTTATAAAGAACGTGGTTTAACAAGCCATGATGTTGTATTTAAATTAAGGAAGATTTTAAAAACAAAAAAGGTTGGACACACTGGTACATTAGATCCTGAAGTATCAGGTGTATTACCCATATGTATAGGTTCAGCAACAAAGGTAAGCGATTATATTATGGAAATGGGAAAGACTTATTTTGCAACTGTATATTTAGGGTTTAGTACAACTACAGAAGATCAGACAGGTGAAATTTTAGAAAAAAAGCACATTGAGGAAAATACACTTATAGAGGCGCAGATTGATAGCGCAATAGCACGTTTTGAAGGTGTCATTACGCAAATTCCTCCAATGTATTCATCAGTAAAGGTGAATGGTAAAAAGCTTTATGAATATGCAAGGAAAAATGAAACAGTCGAAAGGCCTTCAAGAGAAGTTGAGATTTACGATATTAAACGAGCGTCTGATTTAAGATTTGAAAATCTAGGTTGTCAATTTGATATCAGAGTAAAGTGTGGTAAGGGTACTTATATTAGAACGTTGGCAACAGATATAGGAAAGATGCTTGATATACCAGCACATATGTCAAAGTTAACAAGAATACAAAGCGGTGGGTTTGATATTGAAGATAGCCTTTCAATCGAACATGTACAATCACTACATGAGCACGAAACATTACAAGAAAATCTTTTTCCGATAGAATATGGTTTGAGAGGTTTGAAAAAAGTCAATATTTCAAACGAAAATCAGAAAAATAAAATATTGAATGGTCAAAAGTTTAGTAAGAATGAATTTGATCATTCTATTAACACGTTGGTTGTGATGTTTGACACAAAAGAAAATAAGGCATTAGCAATTTACACACCACATCCTGATAAACCATATGAAATAAAACCAAAGAAGGTATTTAACTAAAGGAGAAATAACCATGAAAGTAATTGAAGTAACTCATCCGATTCAAGAAAATCAGTATATATCAGAAGATGTAGCAATGGCTTTTGGTTTTTTTGATGGCATGCATAAGGGACATGCAGAGGTATTTGATACTTTAGAAAAAAAGGCAGAGGCATCGAATTTAAAGAAAGCTGTAATGACATTTGATCCACATCCTTCTGTTGTTTTAAACCCTGAACTTAAACGTACAGATTACTTAACACCGATTCAAGATAAAATAGAAATATTAGAATCATATGGTATTGATTATTGTATCGTTATTAATTTTTCATCTAAATTCGCCAATGTAAGTGCCGAAGAATTTATACGAGAATATATCATTAATAATCATGTAAAAGAAGTGGTTGCAGGATTTGACTTCACTTTCGGCAAATTTGGAAAAGGAAACATGATGATTTTAGATGAAATGACGGAATTTAATACGACTATCGTGAGTAAACAAGAGCTCGAATCGGAAAAAATTTCTACAACAGATATTAGAAAATCACTCAAAACAGGAGACTTACAAAAAGCTAACGATGAACTTGGATATCGATATCGAATTAAAGGTATGGTTGTACAAGGCGAAAAACGTGGGAGAACAATTGGCTTTCCCACTGCGAATGTAGAGCCAAGTGGAGATTACGTTTTGCCTAAAAATGGCGTTTATGCTGTGAGTATGAAAATAGGTGCAGATGATAAAGTTTATCGTGGAGCTGCCAATGTTGGCGTCAAACCCACATTTCATGATCCGTCTAAAGCGCAAGTTGTAATAGAAGTTAACCTGTTTGACTTTCATGAAAACATATATGGTGAGCGTGTTATCGTTTATTGGCATCATTATTTAAGACCAGAAGTTAAATTTGATGGTATAGATCCTTTGGTTGAACAAATGAATAAAGATAAAGAAAAAGCGAAATATTTACTTTCTGTTGATTTTGGTGACGAAATATCATATAATATTTAAGTCTGATGTGTTAAACACACATACTAGGCACCTTTATCTTGGCAGTTCGAGACTCCGACGTTTTGCTCGGATAAAGGCGCATAAAAATAAAAAGGAGGAAATTGACTATGGCAATTTCACAAGAACGTAAAAATGAATTAATTAAAGAATATCGCACACACGAAGCGGACACTGGTTCTCCAGAAGTACAAATCGCTGTGTTAACTGCAGAAATCACTGCATTAAACACTCACTTACGTGAACACACGAAAGACCACCATTCACGTCGTGGATTATTAAAAATGGTAGGTCGTCGTAGACACCTATTAAACTACTTACGTAGCAAAGATATTCAACGTTACCGTGAATTAATTAAATCATTAGGTATCCGTCGTTAATCTTTAGACGTATATTTATCGGGAAAGAACCTTTGGGGTCTTTCCCTTTTTTATAATTTTTGCATTTATAATTATACATTAAACTATATACTAATATAAATCTTTATTGATAAATGATATGATAGGATTAACAGATAAATGAGAGGAGATTCGTAATGTCTCAAGAAAAAAAAGTTTTCAAAACCGAGTGGGCAAATAGATCTTTAACGATTGAAACGGGACAATTAGCCAAACAAGCAAACGGTGCAGTACTTGTTAGATATGGTGATACAGTCGTTTTATCTACTGCAGTAGCATCAAAAGAACCACGAGATGGTGACTTTTTCCCATTAATGGTTAACTATGAAGAAAAAATGTATGCTGCAGGTAAAATACCTGGTGGCTTTAAAAAGCGCGAAGGACGTCCAAGTGATGAAGCCACGTTAACTGCACGTTTAATTGATAGACCCATTCGACCACTGTTCCCTAAAGGTTACAGATATGACGTTCAAATTATGAATACAGTATTGAGTGCTGATCCAGATTGCTCTCCTGAAATGGCAGCAATGATAGGTTCGTCAATGGCATTAAGTGTTTCTGACATACCTTTTCAAGGTCCAATAGCAGGTGTAAACGTTGGTTATATAGATGGTGAATATGTGATTAACCCTACCGTTGCACAAAAAGAAGTATCTAGACTCGATTTAGAAGTAGCTGGTCATAAAGATGCGGTGAATATGGTAGAAGCTGGTGCAAGTGAAATTACAGAAAATGAAATGCTTGAAGCGATTTTCTTTGGACATCAAGAAATTCAACGTCTAGTTAGCTTCCAAGAAGAAATTATCGACCATATTCAACCAGAGAAAAAAGCATTTATTCCTGTTGAAAAAGATGAATCACTGGTTGCCAATGTAAAATCATTAACTGAATCATATGGTTTGAAAGAGGCCGTATTAACATTTGACAAGCAACAAAGAGATATTAATTTAGATGAACTTAAAGAGAAGGTTGCATCAGAATTTGTTGATGAAAATGATGACGAAAATGAAGCATTAATCAAAGAGGTCTACAGTATATTAGATGACTTGGTTAAAGAAGAAGTTAGACGTCTCATTGCAGAAGAAAAAATTAGACCAGATGGTCGTAAAACAGATGAAATTCGTCCATTAGAATCTGAAGTAGGTATTTTACCAAGAGCACATGGTTCAGGTTTATTCACAAGAGGACAAACTCAAGCACTTTCAGTATTAACATTAGGGTCAATGAGTGAATACCAAATCTTAGATGGTCTTGGTGAAGAAGAACAAAAACGTTTTATGCATCACTATAATTTCCCAAATTATTCGGTTGGTGAAACTGGTCCAGTTCGTTCACCTGGTCGACGTGAAATTGGACATGGTGCGTTGGGAGAACGTGCGCTTAGCCACATCATTCCAGACGTTAAAGATTTCCCATATACTGTGAGAATAGTGAGTGAAGTATTAGAATCAAACGGTTCATCATCACAAGCTTCTATTTGCGGGTCCACACTAGCGTTGATGGACGCAGGTGTTCCAATCAAAGCCCCAGTTGCGGGTATTGCCATGGGATTAGTGACACGTGACGATAGTTATACGATTTTAACAGATATACAGGGCATGGAAGATGCGCTTGGAGACATGGACTTTAAAGTAGCAGGTACATCGGAAGGTATTACAGCTATACAAATGGATATCAAAATTGATGGTTTAACTAAAGAAATTATTAAAGAAGCGCTTGAACAGGCTCGAGAAGGTCGTTTAGCCATATTAGATCATATGTTAAAAACAATTGATACGCCACGTAGTGAACTTAGTGCTTTTGCACCTAAGGTTGTTACGATGTCTATTAAACCTGAAAAAATTAGAGATGTCATTGGTCCTGGTGGTAAAAAAATCAATGAAATCATTGATGAAACGGGTGTTAAATTAGATATCGAACAAGATGGAACGATATTTATTGGTGCAGTAGATAAAGATGCGATTGAAAAAGCACGTAGTATCATAGACGAAATCACACGAGAAGCGGTAGTTGGAGAGGTATACAATGGTACAGTTAAACGTATTGAAAAATATGGTGCCTTTGTTGAATTATTCCCAGGTAAAGACGCACTTGTACACATTTCGCAAATTGCTAATGAGCGCATTGATAAAGTAGAAGATGTGTTGAAAGTAGGAGACACATTTAAAATTAAAGTTACAGAAATTGATAAACAAGGTAGAGTAAATGCTTCGCATAAAGCATTACTATCTAATCATTCTAAATAATGTTTATTGCTAGAGACTGGTAAAATGATGAGAACTGCTTACAATAGAATTACTTTAATTCTATTGTAGAAAAGTTCAAGTCAGTTCACTGGTTTCTTTTTTTAATGTTTGAGCTAGTCTAATAAAAAATATTAAGTCAAAAGTTAAATACATATTTGAAAATGCACATTAAAAAGTGCGATTAATACGACATTACGCTCCTGAGAAAAATTTTTACATAAATACAAATCCTCCAATGATATATTTTAAAACAACTAAAGAACTACTTTAATAGTGTACATAAGGCCTATTTTCACTTATAATAAACTATGAGTTTATATATGGACGGGTAATTTAAATAGGAGGTAACATTTTGAGTTTAATTAAGAAAAAAAATAAAAATATTCGTATTATCCCTCTCGGAGGCGTTGGGGAAATTGCGAAAAATATGTATATCGTTGAAGTAGACGATGAAATGTTTATGTTAGATGCGGGACTGATGTTTCCAGAAGATGAAATGTTAGGTGTAGATATTGTTATTCCTGATATTCAATATGTGATAGAAAATAAAGAGAGATTAAAAGGTATATTCCTAACGCACGGGCATGAGCATGCGATAGGAGCTGTAACTTATGTGCTTGAACAAGTTGATGCACCTGTTTATGGATCGAAATTAACAATTGCATTAATCAAGGAAAATATGAAGGCGCGCAATGTTAATAAGAAAGTTAGATATTATACTGTTAATAATGAATCAATTATGCGCTTTAAGGGTGTTAATGTCACATTCTTTAATACTACTCATAGTATTCCAGATAGTTTAGGTGTTTGTATACACACTTCATATGGTGCGATTGTTTACACTGGAGAATTCAAATTCGATCAAAGTTTACAAGGTCATTATGCACCAGATTTGAAAAAGATGACTGAAATTGGACAAGATGGTGTGTTTGCGTTAATCAGTGATTCTACTGAAGCAGAAAAACCAGGTTATAATACACCTGAAAACGTGATAGAATCTCATATGTATGATGCGTTTACAAAGGTGAAAGGTAGATTAATCGTTTCATGTTATGCATCTAATTTTATTCGCATTCAACAAGTTTTAAACATTGCACAAAGGTTAAATAGAAAAGTGTCTTTTCTAGGTCGTTCGTTAGAAAGTTCGTTTAATATCGCTAGAAAGCTTGGCTATTTTGATATTTCTAAGGATCTACTAATACCAATTAATGAAGTGGAAAATTATCCCAAAAACGAAGTGATTATCATTGCTACTGGTATGCAAGGAGAACCTGTTGAAGCTTTAAGTCAAATGGCTCAAAAGAAACATAAAATCATGAATATTGAAGAAGGAGATTCCGTCTTCTTAGCAATTACTGCATCTGCTAATATGGAAGTGATTGTTGGAAATACGTTAAATGAACTCGTTCGAGCAGGCGCTGAAATCATTCCAAACAGTAAAAAAATTCATACATCAAGTCATGGTTGTATGGAAGAGTTAAAAATGATGATTAATATCATGAAACCTGAGTATTTCATCCCAGTAAATGGTGAATTTAAAATGCAAATTGCCCATGCCAAGTTAGCTAATGAGGCAGGCGTCCAACCAGAAAAAATATTCTTAGTGGAAAAAGGCGATGTAGTAAACTACGATGGCGAAGAAATGATTTTAAATGAGAAAGTTAATTCTGGCAATGTGCTCATTGATGGTATAGGTGTAGGTGATGTTGGTAACATCGTATTACGTGACCGTCATTTACTTGCTGAAGATGGTATTTTTATCGCAGTCGTAACGCTAGATCCTAAGAATCGTAGAATTGCTGCTGGTCCAGAAATTCAATCACGTGGTTTTGTTTACGTAAGGGAAAGTGAGGCTTTATTAAATGAAGCTGAAGAAAAAGTACGTGAAATCGTTGAATTAGGTTTACAAGAAAAACGTATTGAATGGTCAGAAATCAAGCAAAATATGCGTGATCAAGTAAGCAAACTACTTTTTGAAAATACAAAACGCCGTCCGATGATTATTCCGGTAATTTCTGAAATTTAATAATTTCTATTCTAAAATAAAGAGGTTAAGACAGACGCTTTGGTAAAGTTATTTAAAAGTACATTGTATATATGTTATATCTAAACAAATTATATACAACCTTTAAATATACTGGAGCGAATAATGTCTTACCTCTTTTATGTTATTATAAGTATGTAATAAAATGATTTTATAGTATTTAAAAGCATATTTATTATGTGTATTTTCACTTGTAATTAAAATACACATTTATGGTTCATATACATATTGAAAAAACAGAGTTGAAAAGAAGGTGTGAATGTTGGCACAAACAAGAAAGAGCTCAACAACAAAGAAAAAAACATCGAATACGAAAAAGAAAACCGCAAATAATAAAAAGAAGAAAAGTGATAGCCCTTTAAGATATATTATTGCGATAGTGATTTTTATTGCTATCATCCTTGGTGTTTTTCAATTGGGTATTATAGGCACCATGATAGATAGTTTCTTCAATTACTTATTTGGTACAAGTAGGTATTTAACTTATATATTAATCTTGATTAGTACTGTATTCATTACTTATTATAAAGCGTTACCAAAGACAAGACGTACCACTGGCGCATTTGTTTTACAAATTGCATTGTTACTTGTGACTCAAATAGTATACTATTTCATGCATAGAGCACAATCGCTTAGAGAGCCTGTGCTATCATATGTTTATAAATCTTATGAACATACGACATTTCCAAATTTTGGTGGAGGCTTATTTGGACATTACTTATTGGCATTATTGATACCTCTTATTTCAATTGTCGGAGTTATTATTGTAACGATATTATTAATCGCTTCTAGTTTTATCTTATTGACAAAACAAAGACATAGAGATGTATCTAAAGTTGCTTTTGAAAAAATGAAAATAAAAAGTCAGGATGCTTCTGCAAATCTTAAAGAGCGTCGCAAAGAAAATAAAATTAAGAAAGATGCTAAAGCACGTATAAAAGCAGAAAGAAAAGCTGAAAAAGCAGCTGAGCAATCACAATCTCAAAATAACGTTAAAGATGTCACTGATTTACCTGAGATTAGCAGCAACACGACTGAGCAACAATCAATTCCGATTTATGGTCATAACGATTATAAAGATGAAGATATTCAACAAGCACAACCTCAAAATAAAAGGTCTAAACGCGTTTTTGATCAAAATAATCAAAGTGCGGCGCAGCAAATGAATCAAGAAGATAATGGAATTACAGAGCAACCTTTAAACGAATTAGAAGAAAGTGAAGCATATGATGAAGATGCAGCTTCAAATTCTATATCTGAGGCAGGAGAAGTAGAAAACGAAGCCTATAAAATACCGCCATTAACGTTATTGAAACAGCCAGCTAAACAGAAATCAACTTCTAAAGCTGAAGTGCAGAAAAAAGGGCAGTTGTTAGAAAACACTTTAAAAAACTTTGGTGTAGATGCTAAAGTCACTCAAATTAAAATAGGTCCAGCAGTGACACAATATGAAATACAACCCGCTCAAGGTGTTAAAGTAAGTAAGATTGTTAATCTTCATAATGATATTGCGTTAGCATTAGCAGCTAAGGACATACGTATCGAAGCACCAATACCTGGCCGATCTGCTGTTGGTATAGAAGTACCAAATGATAAGATTTCACTTGTTTCTTTAAAAGAAGTGTTAGATGAAAAATTTCCAGCTTCGAATAAATTAGAAGTAGGACTAGGTAGAGATATTTCAGGTGACCCAATCACAGTAGAACTTAACAAAATGCCTCATTTACTTGTAGCAGGTTCTACAGGAAGCGGGAAATCTGTTTGTATCAATGGTATTATTACAAGTATCCTATTAAATGCAAAGCCACATGAAGTTAAACTTATGTTAATTGATCCGAAAATGGTAGAATTAAACGTATACAATGGCATCCCTCATTTGCTCATACCTGTTGTAACCAATCCTCATAAAGCATCACAAGCTTTGGAAAAAGTAGTTGCAGAAATGGAAAGAAGGTATGACTTGTTTCAACATTCTTCTACTAGAAATATTGAAGGTTATAATGAAGCGATTAGAAAACAAAATGAAGCGTTAGATGAAAAGCAATCAGAATTACCATACATTGTCGTGATTGTAGATGAGTTAGCAGATTTAATGATGGTTGCTGGTAAAGAAGTAGAAAACGCAATTCAAAGAATTACACAAATGGCACGTGCTGCTGGTATTCACTTAATAATCGCAACACAACGTCCATCCGTTGATGTAATTACTGGTTTAATCAAAAATAATATTCCGTCTAGAATTGCCTTTGCTGTGAGTTCACAAACTGATTCTAGAACAATCATTGATAGTGGCGGAGCAGATAAATTACTTGGTAAAGGTGATATGCTTTATGTAGCTAATGGTGGATCAACTAGAACAAGAGTTCAAGGTGCATTTTTAAGTGACCAAGAGGTTCAAGACATCGTAAATTATGTCGTAGAGCAACAAAAAGCGAATTATGTAAAAGAAATGGAACCTGATGCCCCAGTTGAAAAATCAGAAATGAAGAGTGAAGATGCCTTATATGATGAAGCGTATTTATTTGTAATTGAACAACAAAAGGCAAGTACATCGTTATTGCAAAGACAATTTAGAATTGGTTACAACCGTGCTTCTAGATTGATGGATGATTTAGAACGTAATCAAGTGATTGGACCACAAAAAGGTAGTAAACCTAGACAAATACTTGTGGATTTAGATAGTGATGAGGTGTAAATATGGAATTAACTTCTGTTTATAAAGTAAAAGAATGGCTGATTCAAGAGATAAGTACGAGAGGATTGAAACCGGGAGATGCTTTACCTAGTAATCTTGCGGTTGCTAGAAAATTAAATGTTAAAACAGATGATGTATACGATGCAGTTGATGAACTAATTACTGAGCAAGTGCTATCTAATAATTTAGAAGAAGGTGCAAGTGTTAAAAAGTTGCACCCATTCTTCTATCCATTAGATGAGTTGGTTAGTATTAGTAAAATGATAGAAGATCAAGGGTATCATGCGAGTACAGAATTTATAAATTTAGACGAAAAACCTGCGACCTCTTTAGATGCTAAAAGATTAAATCTTCCTGAAAAGGCGTTGGTGACAATTATTGAACGTGTGAGAATGGCTGACCGCATGCCAGTTGTTTATTGTTTGGATAAGCTACCAGCTGAAGATTTAACATGTGCAGAGTATCAAAATAGTGATGAATCTTTGTTAAATGCTTTGGAATATTATGCTTCGAAAAAAGTGGCATATGCAGAAACTGAGATTGAAGCTATTGGTTATGAACCACATATTTCGGATGTTTTAGATGCTTCGCCGCATGAAGGACTTATGTTATTGAAATTAATTCATTATGATAAAAATGATCAACCAATACTTTATTCTTTTAATTATTTCAAAAGTAGTTTAGTAAAATTTAAAACGGTTAGAAATAGTATATAATAACAAAATTATGAAAGTGAGGTTTGACAATTTGAAAATTAATGAACAACAAAATAATTTGCATATTAATGTGTTACCAACAACAAAGTTCAAAACGACCACAATTACTTTAAAATTTATGGCACCATTAGATAGTGAAACCATGACAGCTCGATCAATTCTCAGTAAGTTACTCGTGCGTGCTACAAAAAAATGGCCAACAGACAAGGCGTTTAACCGTCATCTTTCAGAATTGTATGGCGCGTATGTTAATAGCTTTGTCTCAAAATTTAAAGACAAACATGTCATCACAATATCATTGGAATTAGTGAATGAACGCTATCTTACTGATCAAACCCCATTATTTGAAAAAGGTTTAGATTTGTTGAGAGAAATGATTTGGAATCCTTTAGTTGTTAATGATCGTTTTGACGAAAACTTCGTTTCACAGGAAAAAGCTTTATTAACTAAAAAATTAGAAGCAATGGTTGATAATAAATCTCAAATATCTTTTTTAAATTTATTGAAATATATGTTTGGTGAACAACCATATCGTCACCTAGCTTCAGGACAAGTAGATTACATAGCAGATATTTCACCTGAAAATTTATATCATACATATCAATCTATGCTACACAACGACTATTGTGCTGTTTATGTCGTGGGTAATGTAGATGAACAAGAAGTAAAATCTCAAATCAAAACTTATTTTGATATAAAACCATTCCAATTCAAACAATCTCATGCGACGCCAGTGCCACAAGCAGATAAAGTGCCACAAGAAATTATTGAAACAGATGAAGTGGATCAAGCTAAATTAAATATTGGATTTAAATTGCCTGTACAATTTGGAGATAAACAATATTTTGCCAGTGTTGTTTTTAATACTATGTTTGGCGGAGATCCATCTTCCGTTTTGTTTAACGAAGTACGAGAAAAACAAAGTTTAGCATATTCAATTCATTCCCAAATAGATGCAAAAAATGGTTTTATGTTTGTTCTTAGTGGTGTTTCATCTGACAAATATGAAGTAGCGAAAGATACAATTATTGCGGAATTTGAAAAGTTCCAGCAAGGTCAATTTAGCGAAGAAAAATTAGAACTTGCTAAAAAGATTATTATTTCACAGCGTCAAGAGTCATATGACCGTCCTAAACGTATCATAGAGATATTAAATAATAATATTCTATTAGAACATGATATATCAGAGGAAGCGTACATTAAACACATTCAAGATGTGGATCATGCTGAAATCATAGATTTAGCAAAAAATATAGAACTCAATACAATCTATGTTTTAACGAAAGGGGGTAATTATTAATGCATAGCACATACTATAAGCAAATAGATGAAAATGTATTTGAAGCTGAGTTAAACAATGGATTGAAATTATTTGTTATACCTAAAACTGGCTTTCAGAAAACATTTGTTACATATACAACTCAATTTGGTTCCTTAGACCGTAAATTTAAACCGCATGGCAGTGAAGATTTTGTTACTGTACCAGATGGTGTAGCGCACTTTTTAGAACATAAACTATTTGAAAATGAGGAAGAAGACTTGTTTACTGCATTTGCAGAAGATAATGCACAAGTAAATGCCTTTACTAGTTTTGACCGAACAAGTTATTTGTTTAGTGCAACAGATAATATTGAAAGCAATATAAAACGCTTGTTAACCATGGTTGAAACACCATACTTTACCGAAGCATCTGTAGATAAAGAAAAAGGTATTATTGCTGAAGAAATAAAAATGTATCAAGAGCAACCTGGATATAAATTAATGTTTAATACATTAAGAGCTATGTATGAATCACATCCAATTCGTGTAGATATAGCTGGTAGTGTAGAAAGTATTTATGAAATAACTAAAGAAGATTTATACCTATGCTATGAAACATTCTATCATCCTTCTAATATGGTTTTATTTGTTGTTGGAGATGTAGATGTAGACCATATTTACAATGTTGTTGCTGACCATGAAAATCAAAGAGATAAAACGAATCAACCTCGAATAGTTAGGGATTCTTTAAAAGAACAGGATAGTGTAAAAGAAAAAGTAGTAACTGAAAAGATGAAATTGCAATCACCTCGAATTATGCTTGGCTTTAAAAATATGCCATTAACTGATGTGCCAGATAGATTATTGGTAAAAAAAGATTTAGAAATGACTTTGTTTTTTGAATTACTATTTGGTGAAGAAACTGACTTTTATCAAACGTTACTTAATGAAGAGTTGATAGATGAAACATTTGGGTATCAATTTGTATTAGAGCCTACATATAGTTTTTCCATGATTACCAGTGCGACTCAACAACCAGATAAGTTAAAAAAATTATTGTTGGATGAACTCGAAGCAAAACAGGGCAATTTAACTGATACAGAAGCATTTAATTTATTGAAAAAGCAATTTATTGGTGAGTTTATATCTGGTTTGAATTCGCCTGAATATATTGCGAACCAATATACAAAACTTTATTTTGAAGGTGTAAGTTTATTTGATCTATTAGATATTGTTGAAAGTATTACATTGGAAAGCGTAAATGAAACGGCACAATCGAGTTTGAATTTATCCCAAATTGTAGATAGTCGTTTGGAGATGAAATAAACAATGAAAGCTTTAGTTATAGGTGGCTCAGGGTCAATTGGTTCTGCAATCGTTAATCGCTTATTATCTGATGGGTATGAAGTCATCGTTCATTATAATAATACAGATATCAATAAATTAAAGTTTCAGTTCAACCATAGTTCAGTGCAATTGGTACAATGTGATTTGCGCAACGTAGATGATTTTAACCAATATTTTCATTTTATAAAAAATTTAGATTGTCTTATTTATGCGAGTGGCACTGCATTGTATGGTCAGTTGCAAGATATGACGGATGCAATGATTGATGAGCATTATCAAATTCACGTGCGCCAATTCATTAGAATGTGTAGATATTTTGTAGATCAGTTACGACAAAGTCAAAATGGGCGGATTATAGTTATTTCATCAATATGGGGAGAAACAGGTGCGAGTATGGAAACAGTCTACTCGGCGATGAAGTCAGCTCAAATTGGCTTCGTAAAAGCACTGAGTCAAGAATTATCATTGACTTCAGTCACTGTGAACGCGATCGCACCTGGTTTTGTAAGTGGTAATATGTTAAAAGCTTGGGGAGAAAATGATCTTGAAACTTTATCTCAAGATTTACCACAACAAAGATTTATTGAACCAGAAGAAGTTGCCCATACTTGTAGTTATCTTTGTAATCCATTAGCCAAAAGTGTCACTGGTACAATACAAAAAGTGAATGGTGCTTGGTATTTATAATTTTTGATATAATAGAAAAAATAAACCACCTGTGAATCATTCAATGATATAATATCAATATCATTCATTACATTACTTTTTAAATTATTTATGTGGTACTATGCTTTTTTCATTAAATAAATAACTGAAAATGTGATAGATTTTAGTCAAAGCGCATTGTTGCGATTTATAAACTAAGGGGTGTATATGCCATGACAGTTGCTACAAAAAAAGAATGGTATTTAGAATATGAAATTACAATGAACAGAGCTGGATTATTAGGTGACGTTTCCAGTTTATTAGGTATGATGGGTATTAGTATTGTTACAATAAATGGCATTGACGAAGGCAGAAGAGGTCTATTAATTAAATCAGATAACCTTGAAAAAGTTAGTAGATTTGAAAATATCGTTAGTGAAATTGATGACATCTCTATTACTAAATTGCGTAAACCAGAATTACGAGATCGATTGGCTGTACGACATGGTAGATACATAGAACAAGATGCTGCTGATAAAAAAACATTTCGTTTTGAAAGAGAAGATTTAGGTTTATTAGTAGATTTTATGGCCGAATTATTTAAAGAAAAAGGGCATAAATTAATCGGTATTAGAGGTATGCCTAGAGTAGGTAAAACTGAATCGATTGTTGCTGGTAGTGTCTGTGCCCATAAGCGTTGGCTATTTATTAGTTCTACGCTAATTAAACAAACTGTTCGTAGTTCGCTCATCAAAGGTGAGTATGATTCTGATCATGTCTATATTATTGATGGTGCGGTTACAGCCAGAGAATCTAACCAAAAACATCAAGAATTAGTGAAAGAAGTTATGAGCTTACCAGCGATTAAAGTTGTAGAACATCCAGATTTATTTGTGGAAACTAGTGATTATGAGATGAGTGACTTTGATTATATCATTGAGCTAAGAGAAAATAAAAATCAAGAAATCCATTATGAAGAAATGAAAAAACATACTGTAAAAAGTAAAAATAATCTTGATTTCGGTGACGATGTTTTCGGTGGTGGTTTTGGATTTTTTGAATAGTAAAAGATAATGGATGAGGAGGACTAACATCGTGAGTTTAGTTGGTCAAACTTTAAAAGGACGTCGCGAAAGATTAGGTATGACATTAACAGAATTAGAAAACCGAACAGAAATCAAACGCCAAGCTTTAACACTCATTGAAAATAATGATTTTGAGTCCCTTAAAAATGCAGATTATGTAGAAGGTTTTATTCGCAAATATGCAAAGGCTGTAAATATTGATGCTGAACAGCTTATTCATGCACATAGGGATGAAATTCCTAATCATGATAACAATTTGAAAGAAACGATTGATGCTTTTTCTTCAGATCATCAACCTACTTATCGTAGTAAAAACAAAGAACCTCTGCAGTTAGCAGTAGTAATAAGTCTAGTGATTATTATCACTGCCATACTGTGGATATTAGCGGTATTATTTTTATAAAAAATGTTATTGTAGTTTTGTTGTAAGTTATATATATAGAAATGAGGATTTGAAATGAATATTCCGAATTGGATAACTGTCTTTAGAGTTATATTAATTCCAGTATTTCTATTATTCGCTTTAGTAGATTTTGGTTTTGGTAATGTAACTTTTATTGGTGGATATGAAATTAGAATTGAATTATTGATTAGTGGTATTATCTTTATTGTTGCTTCGTTAAGTGACTTTGCAGATGGTTACTTAGCAAGAAAATGGCAGCTTGTTACAAATATGGGTAAATTTTTAGACCCATTAGCAGATAAATTACTCGTTTCAAGTGCTTTGATTGCTCTTGTTGAAATTGGGTTAACAAACTCATGGGTTGCGATTATTATTATTGCACGTGAATTTGCGGTTACAGGTTTACGTTTATTACAAATCGAACAAGGTTTTGTAAGTGCAGCAGGCCAATTAGGTAAAATTAAAACGGCGGTTACGATGATTGCGTTAGTATGGATTTTACTAGGCGACCCATTAGCTACATGGATTGGTTTTCCAATAGGTCAGGTGCTATTATACATAGGGGTATTCTTTACGATTCTATCTGGTATTGAATACTTTTATAAAGGTAGAGATGTATTTAAGGCTAAATAATATGAGTTTGGTTCTGGTAAACATGAATTCAACTGGAAAGTGTTTTTAAGCACCTTTCCAGTTTTTTGTTAAAAAAGTATATCTTGATACAGAATCGTTATTCATTAAGACAGAATAATCTTCAAACGAAATTTTAGTTTTTAAATAGAATTGGATTTATAATATAAATAATAAGTTTAACAAATTAAATAGCGAAATTTTTCTTTCGGACAAGGAGGGGAAAGTGTGAATATATCAATTATAGCAGTTGGATCTGAATTATTGCTGGGTCAAATTGCAAATACCAATGGTCAATATCTATCAAAATTATTTAATGATATAGGACATAGTGTTGTAGAACACACTGTAGTAGGAGATAATCCTAATAGACTTGAAAGAGCAATACATTCATCATTGGAACAATATGATGCTGTTATTCTTACTGGTGGATTAGGACCTACTAAAGATGATTTAACAAAGCATACGGTAGCTCAAATATTAGATCGCAATTTAGTAACGGATGAAAAGTCATTGATGTATATTGAGCATTATTTTAAAGATCAAAATGTTGAAATGACTCCGAACAATAAACAACAAGCACTAGTCATTGAAGGCGCAACAGTTTTAGAAAATAAAGTAGGTATGGCACCAGGTATGCTGATTGAATATAATGATAAACACATCGCTCTATTGCCTGGTCCACCTAAAGAAATGCAACCGATGGCAAAAGATGGCTTATTACCATATTTTTTAACTGGAGAAGGTATTATTTTTTCAGAATTATTGCGTTTTGCAGGGATAGGTGAATCTAAAGTTGAAACTATTTTAATTGATTTGATAGATAATCAAACAAATCCTACTATTGCACCATTAGCTGGTACGCATGAAGTTAATATAAGACTGACGGCGAATGGTAACTCTAAACAAGAGTGTGAAGCACTAATAGCACCAGTAAAAAAAGAAATCCTGTCACGTATAGGTAAATATTACTACGGGTCAGATGATAATTCCATCGAATCATCCTTTTTAGCACATATGAAACAATCATTTGCAATCTATGATGGTGTAACAGATGGCGAATTATATTCTAGAATGAAAGATCATGATTATTCAAATAAGCTATTTGGTATGTTACCCCATCACCAACAGTTTATAAATTCTAAAGAGGAGATGGAGCATCAATTACTAATTTCATGCCGTATCGTCAAAGATTTGTATAATGCTGAAATTGGTATTTCATTATTACATGAAAATGGTACGGTATACTTAGGTATTTTAGAAAACGAATACCTAACCATTAAATCATTTAAAATGACGAAGAATAGAAATTTAATAAAAAAAAGATCACAAAACTATTCATTGATTAGATTATTAAACTACTTTAGAGAAAAAAATTAATAATTCAAAACAAACAATGATTAGTACGTACGTTCCCTTTTTGTGAAGAATCGTTCTATTGATAGCGAACAAATATTCGCAAAATGCTTGCAGAATACTTTAAATCAATGTATAGTATGGTTAAGATATTTTTCAGAGATAAATCTCATTTAGGAGGTCCAGTGTTTTGGATAATGATCGTCAAAAAGCTTTAGATACAGTAATTAAAAATATGGAAAAATCATTTGGTAAAGGTGCAGTAATGAAACTTGGTGATAATGAAGCACGTAAAGTTTCTAGTGTATCAAGTGGTTCGGTAACACTAGATAACGCATTAGGAGTTGGTGGTTACCCTAAAGGTAGAATCATAGAAATATATGGGCCAGAAAGTTCTGGTAAAACAACAGTTGCATTACATGCCATAGCCGAGGTACAAAAAAATGGTGGTATCGCTGCATTTATTGATGCTGAACATGCTTTAGACCCTGTTTATGCAGAAGCATTAGGTGTTGATATTCAAAACTTATACTTATCTCAACCAGATCATGGTGAGCAAGGTTTAGAAATCGCTGAAGCATTTGTTAGAAGTGGTGCGGTTGATATCGTCGTTGTCGACTCAGTAGCTGCGTTAACACCGAAGGCTGAAATTGAAGGCGAAATGGGCGATACACATGTCGGTTTACAAGCACGTTTAATGTCACAAGCATTACGTAAATTGTCTGGTGCTATTTCTAAATCAAATACAACTGCTGTATTTATAAACCAAATTCGTGAAAAAGTTGGCGTTATGTTTGGTAATCCTGAAACGACACCAGGTGGACGTGCATTAAAATTCTATAGTTCTGTACGTTTAGAAGTTCGTCGTGCTGAACAGTTGAAACAAGGTCAAGAAATTGTTGGTAACAGAACAAAAATCAAAGTGGTAAAAAACAAAGTAGCACCTCCATTTAGAGTGGCTGAAGTTGATATGATGTACGGAAAAGGTATCTCTAAAGAAGGAGAGCTCATAGACCTTGGTGTAGAAAATGAAATCGTTAATAAATCGGGTGCTTGGTATTCATATAATGGTGAGCGTATGGGACAAGGTAAAGAAAACGTTAAATTATATTTAAAAGAAAATCCAAAAGTTAAACAAGAAATCGATCAGAAATTGCGAGAAAAACTTGGTATTTTTGATGGTGACGTAGATGAAAAAGAGGAAGAAGATGCACCAGCTACACTTTTTGATGAAAAAGATGAGTAACTTATAATTTAAATTAAAATATAATAGTTTTCCTTATAAAATAAGTATGTATTTATAAATACATACTTATTTTTTTGTGATTGCATATAGGTTCAAAATTATTAAATAAAAATTTTTTATGATGAAAAAACAACAAGAAATAAGCAATAGCAGTAACTGTAACTATTTTAATGTAAAAGAAGCTATTCAAATATTTAATTAATGTAGTTGCACACCTTGACACTTCTTAGTTTGAAACCGTACAATTACATTGTATGATTCTTATATAACTTCATATAATCATATTGAATTTGATATACAGAGCAAAATCCTAGAAAAAGGGGGTGTTTGTGTGAATTTATTAAACCTCCTACTCATTTTGCTAGGTATTATTCTCGGAGTTGTTGTAGGGTATATTATTGCCCGAAATATATTGCATCAAAAGCAATTACAAGCAAGACAAACTGCAGAAGATATTATCGAACATGGTAATAAAGAAGCAGAGAATATTAAGAAGGAAAAGCTCCTTGAAGCTAAAGAAGAGAATCAAATCTTAAAAGAGCAAAGTGAAAATGAACTTCGTGAAAGACGCGGTGATCTTCAAAGGCAAGAAGCACGACTTCTTCAAAAAGAAGAAAACTTAGAGCGAAAATCTGATCTTTTAGATAAAAAGGATGAGATTTTAGAGCAAAAAGAGTCTAAACTTGAAGAACGACAACAACAAGTAGATGCAAAAGAGAGTAGTGTTCAGTCATTAATAAATAAGCATGAACAAGAATTAGAACGCATCTCTGGTCTCACTCAAGAAGAAGCTGCTAACGAACAACTTCAAAGAGTCGAGGAAGAATTGTCACATGATATTGCAATACTTGTTAAGGAAAAAGAGAAAGAAGCAAAAGAAGCAGTCGATAAAAATGCAAAAGAATTATTAGCAACTACTGTACAACGGTTAGCTGCAGAGCATACTTCAGAATCTACAGTATCAGTTGTTAATTTACCAAATGACGAAATGAAAGGTCGAATTATTGGTAGAGAAGGTAGAAATATAAGAACGTTAGAAACGTTAACTGGTATTGATTTAATTATAGATGATACACCAGAAGCAGTTATTCTATCAGGTTTTGACCCAATTAGACGCGAAATTGCAAGAACTGCATTAGTAAATCTTGTTTCAGATGGACGTATCCATCCTGGAAGAATTGAAGATATGGTTGAAAAAGCTCGAAAAGAAGTTGACGATATTATAAGAGATGCTGGTGAACAAGCAACATTTGAAATTAATGTGCATAATATGCATCCAGATTTAGTTAAAATTCTAGGTCGTTTACAATATCGTACTAGCTATGGTCAAAATGTGTTAAAACATTCTATAGAGGTTGCCCATTTAAGCGGCATGTTAGCGGCTGAATTAGGAGAAGATGTTACATTAGCCAAACGTGCTGGACTACTTCATGATGTTGGTAAAGCTATCGACCATGAAGTTGAAGGCAGTCACGTTGAAATTGGTGTAGAATTAGCTAAAAAATACGCTGAAAGTGAAACAGTATTAAATGCTATACATTCACATCACGGTGATGTAGAACCAACTTCTATTATTTCTATATTAGTTGCAGCAGCAGATGCACTATCAGCTGCAAGACCAGGTGCTCGTAAAGAGACCCTAGAAAATTATATTAGAAGGTTAGAAAGACTAGAAACACTCTCAGAAAGTTATGATGGTGTTGAAAAAGCATTTGCAATCCAAGCTGGTAGAGAAATTCGAGTTATCGTATCACCAGAAACTATCGACGACTTAAAGTCACACCGCTTAGCAAGAGATATTAAGAGTCAGATTGAAGATGAACTTCAATATCCTGGCCATATAAAAGTGACAGTTGTTCGTGAGACTAGAGCAATTGAATACGCAAAATAATAAATAAGAACTTAATTAAGTTACGGAATAACTGCTAGTAGAGATGTAAAATTTTACTAGCAGTTATTTTTAGTTTGTAAAACCGATATTATTAAGAAGTATAGTTAAAGTAAAAATACATTGTGGTTAACTTCACCCTTTTTCGATTTAACATATTTCACTCGTAACAGCTGACACTTGGATTGGATAGAATGATTTATTTGTGAGAGCTATTGCAAGATCGGATTATGTAAACCATATTACAGCACAATCACACTCGTACATGCTTTAATTCAAAAGACTAGGTTAGAAATCTGGAAAAAAACAAAGGAGTCTAGGATGAACAATAATGTTCCCCAGACTCCTTTGTTTTGAAACTAAACACTATACTTCAGTCTCTTTTATTACTGTGAATTACGTTAAGTTATTTTAATTCTAAATCTACTTTACTTAATTCTTTAATTACTTCGGCAGTGTCATAACAATTCGTGGAGATATTGGCATATCTTTCAGCAAGTCTATAAGCATTGATATATAACTCCAAGCTATCTTTAGCAATCTCCTCCGGATTGTCACTATTTGAAGGGTTTGCAGAAACAACTAAATCAGCAAAATGCTGTGGATCAATATTAATTGACATATCTTACATACAACTCCTATTTTTTTGAAATGATACATAACTATAATATAAATATTACCACCAATCATAAATTTAAAACAAAGTAATGTTTATGAATATTTATTAAAGAGCCTTTTCATCATCGCTAATTTCAATTAAACTAACAGTAAGAGAGGATGACACGTAAATGAGAATTTTATTTATTGGGGATATTGTTGGTAAAATAGGTAGAGAAGCTATTTCAAACTATTTGCCTAAGCTAAAACAAACTTATAAACCTACGGTTACAATCGTAAATGCAGAAAACGCAGCACATGGTAAAGGTTTGACTGAAAAAATATACAAATCTTTATTAAGAGAAGGTGTTGATTTTATGACAATGGGTAATCATACATATGGTCAACGACAAATTTATGATTTTATAGAAAATGCCAATCGTATGGTTCGCCCGGCCAATTTTCCAGATGAAGCACCTGGTGTTGGTATGCGCTACATTCAAATTAACGAAATCAAATTGGCTATCATTAATTTACAGGGACGAGCATTTATGCAAGATATTGATGATCCGTTTAAAAAAGCTGATGCGTTAGTAACTGAAGCAAAAAAAGAAACAGATTATATCTTTGTTGACTTTCATGCTGAGACGACTTCAGAAAAAAATGCAATGGGATGGTATTTAGATAATAGAGTTAGTGCTGTTGTCGGCACACATACACATATCCAAACTTCAGATGAAAGAATATTACCTGGAGGCACAGGATATATAACAGATGTAGGTATGACAGGATACTATGATGGTATTCTTGGTATTAATCGTGAAGAGGTGATTACGCGTTTTATCACAAGCTTACCACAAAGACATGTTGTTCCTGACGAAGGTCGTAGTGTATTATCAGGTGTGATTATAGATTTAAATAAAGATGGTAAAACAAAACGTATCGAACGTATTCTTATCAATGATGACCATCCTTTTAAATAATCGTCCATTAGTATGAATTTTAAAATAAACCGCTCTTTTCATAGTAAAAGCGTGGTTTGTTTTGGTATGATGAAATATGAATTATTATAACCACTAGGAGGCTAGATGATATGAAATCTCAAGTATCATGGAAAGTGGGCGGACAACAAGGGGAAGGTATCGAATCAACAGGTGAAATCTTTGCCACTGCTATGAACCGTAAAGGATACTACTTATATGGGTATCGTCATTTTTCAAGTAGAATCAAAGGCGGTCATACAAATAATAAAATTAGAGTATCAACATCACCAGTACATGCAATTAGTGATGATTTAGATATATTAATCGCATTTGATCAAGAAACAATTGAAGTGAACCACCATGAGATGCGTAAAGACAGTGTGATTATTGCTGATAGTAAAGCTAAACCAGAAAAACCTGAACATTGTGACGCACAATTGGTTGCGCTACCTTTTACTGCAACTGCGAAAGAATTAGGCACTACTTTAATGAAAAATATGGTCGCGGTTGGAGCGACATGTGCAGTAATGAACTTAGACATTTCAGATTTTGAGACACTTATCACCAATATGTTTACTAAAAAAGGTGATAAAGTTGTAGAAATGAATATTGAAGCATTGAATGAAGGTTACCGTTTAATGAACGAACAATTAAGTCATATTGATGGTGATTTTGTTTTAGAAAAAACAGAAGGCACACCACATCTATATATGATTGGTAATGATGCGATAGGTCTAGGTGCGTTGTCAGCTGGTTCTCGATTTATGGCAGCTTACCCTATTACACCAGCATCTGAAATCATGGAATATATGATTGAAAATTTACCCAAAGTTGGGGGTACTGTTGTACAAACTGAAGATGAAATCGCTGCGGCAAATATGGCAATAGGCTCTAACTATGCTGGTGTACGTGCATTTACAGCGAGCGCTGGTCCTGGTCTTTCACTCATGATGGAAGCAATTGGCCTTTCTGGTATGACGGAAACGCCATTTGTTGTAATCAATACACAACGCGGCGGTCCGTCCACTGGATTGCCTACCAAGCAAGAACAATCAGACCTTATGCAAATGATCTACGGAACGCATGGCGATATACCTAAAATAGTTGTAGCACCAACAGATGCTGAAGATGCATTTTACCTTACGATAGAAGCTTTCAATCTTGCTGAAATGTATCAATGCCCGGTCATTATTTTAAGTGATTTACAATTGTCATTAGGTAAACAAACTGTAGAATCATTAGATTATAATAAAATTGAAATAAACCGAGGAGAAACGATTCAATCAGATATAGAAAGAGATGAAGATGATAAAACATACTTCAAACGATATGCGTTGACTGAAAGTGGGGTCTCTCCAAGACCAATCCCTGGAGTTAAAGGGGGCATCCACCATGTCACAGGTGTGGAACATAATGAAGAAGGTAAGACAAGTGAAGCAGCTGATAACAGACAACAGCAAATGGATAAACGGATGCGAAAAACAGAACATCTATTGATCAATCAACCTGTAGAAAATAATGCAGTCCATGATGAAGCAGACATACTTTATTTAGGTTTCATCTCTACTAAAGGTGCGATTCAAGAAGGTAAAGAAAGGTTAGAGCAACAAGGATTGAAGGTTAATCATTTACAAATCAGACAACTACATCCTTTCCCAAGCAAAACGATACAAGAAGCGGTTGATAAAGCTTCAAAAGTTGTCGTTGTGGAACATAACTATCAAGGACAACTTTCTAATATATTAAAAATGAATGTGAACGTTGGAGATAAATTAATTAATCAAACGAAATATGATGGTACGCCATTCTTACCAAATGAAATAGAAGCCAAAGGATTAGAAATTGCCAAAAATTTAAAGGAGTTGGTATAAGTGGCAACATTTAAAGATTTTAGAAATAATGTGAAGCCCAATTGGTGCCCAGGTTGTGGAGATTTCTCTGTTCAAGCAGCTATTCAAAAAGCAGCTGCAAATGTTGGGCTAGAACCTGAAGAAGTTGCAATTATAACAGGTATCGGGTGTTCAGGCCGCTTATCAGGTTATGTTAATTCATACGGTGTACATGGGATCCATGGTCGTTCATTACCATTAGCACAAGGCGTGAAAATGGCTAATAAAGACTTGACCGTAATTGCCTCTGGTGGTGATGGTGATGGGTATGCGATTGGTATGGGACATACGATCCATGCGTTGCGTAGAAATATGAACATGACATATATAGTGATGGATAACCAAATCTATGGTTTAACTAAAGGACAAACATCACCTTCATCAGCACAAGGGTTTGTGACTAAATCTACGCCTAAAGGTAATATTGAAAAAAATGTTGCGCCATTAGAACTTGCGTTGTCTTCAGGTGCTACATTTGTTGCACAAGGTTTTTCTAGTGATATTAAAGGATTAACTAAAATGTTGGAAGATGCAATTAACCATGACGGTTTTTCATTTGTTAACGTATTCTCTCCATGTGTAACATATAATAAAGTCAACACTTATGATTGGTTTAAAGAAAATCTTACAAGTATTGATGAAATTGAAGATTTTGATGCGACCGACAAACAAAAAGCTACTCAAAAGGTTTTAGAGTATAATTCATTACTTAAAGGCATTGTATATCAAGACACGGAAACACCTTCTTATGAATCTCAAATTGAAGAAATAGAAGGTACAGCATTAGCCAAAAAAGATATTCACCTTGATGAACAACAATTTAAAGACTTAACAAAGCAGTTTGTATAAGCGTTTATCTACTTAAATAAGAATCAATAGCGTAAAATAACTAGCTGATCACAAAAGATGATTTTCATAGAAAAAATCATTGTTTTATATTTGTGAATCAGCTAGTTTTATATTTATATACGAAAAATGGAAGGTTAGAGAGATATGGTTGATTACTTTGAAACAATGACGGAATTATTAACTTACACAAATGAAGATAAAGATTGGGAAATTCAAACGTGTGAAAGAGATTCACCAGTACTTATTACTGCTGTCCATGGCGGTGCTATAGAAAGAGGAACTACTGAAGTTGCACAACATTTAAGTGAAACAGGTAATTATAGTTTTTATAGTTTTAAAGGTGTAAGAAAAAATAAAAACAATGAACTTCATGTAACTTCAATTCATTTTGATGAGCCAAAATTACAAAAGATTGTGACTGAACATGCTCAAGTTATATCTATACATGGTTGCATGGGTAAGAAAAATGAAGTGTATATCGGTGGTAGAGATAAAGCACTAATTACGCAGATAAAACAAACGTTAAATGAAACAGGAATCGTTACAAAGGATGCACCTTCTCATATTTCTGGTAAACAACAGGATAACTTTGTGAATTGTGGTCAAAAAGGTATGGGGGTACAGTTAGAATTGACTGTTAACTTTAGGAAGCATTGTTTTGTTAATAAAAAATTTAATTTAAATGACCGAGAAAATCGTTCGAACTGGTCAACCTATTTAGAAGCGTTTTCAAAAGCAATGATTAAAGCAATCAATAATCAGCAATAGTTAACTGTAAATATTGAGTTAATAAATTATCAAAAACTTAACAGTGATTTAAAATAATGGACGCTAAAATGTGGTATACAAAAAGTGTACATATAAAATAGAGGGGGATAATCAATGGCTGATCGATTTAAATCTATGACGGAATTAATGCAGCTAACGGAGGAAAATACGGATTGGATTATTAATTCAATTGACCGAAATAGCAATGTTATCATAACTGCAATTCATGGCGGAGCAATAGAACCTGCTACTACCGAATTGGCGGAATTAACAGCTGAAAAAGGTGGTTTTGACTACTTTACGTTTAAAGCAATTAGAACAAAAGGTAATGCAGAATTACATGTGACGTCCAGACATTATGATGAACCTAAATTAATGAAAATGATTGCAAATAATCAATATGCCATCGCGATACATGGTTGTAAAGGTGAAGATGAAATTGTTTATATGGGTGGTAAGGATGAGCAATTAATGGATGAGATGACGGCAGAATTTGAAAAATTAGGGATAATTGTCAGACAAGCCCCGTCACATATGTCTGGTGCGCATGATGACAATATTGTAAATTGCTGTAAAACTGAGAAAGGTGTCCAACTCGAGTTAACCTCAGGAATAAGAAAGAAATTGTTTGAAAATGAACGTTATAATAAAAAAAGTAGAGAGAACAGTAGTAACTGGGCTCAGTTTATGTATGATTTTGCAGATGCAATTATTAATGCTACTAAAAATTTAGTGTAATATTGAAAAAGAAAAGCAAATAAGTTATTATAGATTTATTATATCTATAATAGGAAGATGATAAATTTATGAAATTTTCAAAAGCGACTGATTATGCTTTACATGCACTGTTATTTATGATTAATAATCAAGGTGATCAAAAAAAGATTCCTGTACAAGACTTAGCATCAGTTTTAGGTGTTTCTACAACTTATTTATCAAAAGTAATGACACGTTTAGTTAAGCGTAATATCATTTCTGCTAGTAGTGGTGCTAAAGGCGGATATCAATTAAAGAATGGATGGGATTCAGTATCTATCTATGAAGTCATTGTTACGATAGATGGGGAGCAAAGTTTATTAGAAGACACTTTTAATCATGATGAAGGCTGTCCTATCAAAGCTATAATGGAAGATGTTGAAACAACTTTGGTAACAACTTTGAAGCAAAAGAAACTATCGAGTCTGCTAAAACCTGTAGTTAAATAATTTTATAGTATAGAAATAGCAAAGCATAAACTATTTCTATACACTTTTTTAAAACTATTATAGATATTAAAAGTCTTTAATAGACGTGTAATTAAAAGGAGTGGAATGATGGAATATGAAGTAATTGTCATAGGCGGTGGCCCAGCAGGTATGAGCGCTGCATTGAATTTTGGTAGAGGAATGATGCATACATTAGTCATTGATGAAGATAAACCACGAAATAAAGTTACTCAATTATCACATGGTTATTTAACGCAAGATGGTATTTCGCCACAAAAATTTAAACAACAAGCTATAGAAGATGTCTCCAAATACAAAGATGTATCCATAGTGAATGCAAGGGTCGTAGATATTATACAAATTGAATCCGGATTTAAAGTATCAACAGCATCAAAATCCTATACAGCCAAGCAAATACTTGTTGCTACAGGTGTTAGAGAACATTTACCTAAAATAAATAATATTGAATCCTTTTACGGTAAAACGGTATTTTATTGTCCTTGGTGTGATGGCTTTGAAATGAAACATACTCAATTAGGCGTATTTTACTCTGATAAAGATGTAATACACATTGTTAAATTATTGAGAAATTTTTCGAAAAAAATCACTGTATTTACTAATGGTATTGAAACGTTAGAGCCAGAGGCAATTAAATTTTTAGAACAACATCATATTGAGGTCTGTTCAACAACGATCAAAAAACTATTAGGAGAGCAGGGACAATTAAAAGGAGTCGAATTAGAAGATGGTAATGTCATAAAAATAGAAGGTGCATTTACACAAATGGGGTGGGATACCGAATTCAATTTTCTAAATAATATATTGTTAGAACGTGATGAACAGGGCAAAATCAAATCATCACCATATGGAGAAACAAATATTAATGGATTATATGTAACTGGAGAGACTAAGGACAATTTTCCTAGCCAATTAATCGATGCGGCTTCAAATGGTGGTAACGTTGCTAAAAATATGATGATGTCACTTATAAACGAAACCTATCAATAAATAAACAAAGCTTTCGATTTCTATACCTTAAGTTAATGTTTTGGTAAACTGAAGGTAAGTAAAATTTAAGGGGTTGAACAAGTATGAATGATACTTTAATGAGTGTACAAATTATTCCTAAAACTGCTAATGGTGAAGATGTTATACCTTACGTAGATGAAGCAATTCAAGTGATCGATGATTCTGGTTTGGAATATCGCGTTGGACCTTTAGAAACAACTGTACAAGGTGAGATGAATGAATGTTTAATATTAATCCAAAAGTTAAATGAGCGAATGGTAGAACTAGAAATACCAAGTACTATCAGTCAAGTGAAATTTTATCATGTTCCAGAAGGTATAACGATTGAAACATTAACTGGAAAATATGATGAAATCTAAGTAGTTTTCTTGTAAGGTATTGCATTATGATAGTGTAAAATTGAAATTAAAGTCATAACTATAAGGTACATCGTTTATTTAATAAATGTTATTAAATGATACGTAAGTGCCTTATTTTTGTATCATTATTTTATTAAAAATGTTTGTTATTGGACAAAGTATATTTAATCAAGATGGTTTTTATTGTAAAATGTACTTTTGAAATCAACATTCATTATTGTAGATGACTTTTGCACTTTATTGCTAAATTTAATATAATGAAATAATGATTATAGATAAAGTTATAGAACTTTGAACGACTCGATTGTAAAACAGCGAGATAAGATCTATTTTAATGCGTTTGTTCATAGTTTTTATGATATAGAAAGGGTTTTGTTAGCGTGAATGAAGAACAAAGAAAGCAAACTTCTATAGATGTTTTGGCCGAGCGCGATAAGAAGACAAAAGATTATAGTAAGTATTTTGAGCATGTATACCAACCACCAAGTTTAAAAGAAGCACGTAAACGTGGTAAAGAAGAAGTACATTATAACCGTGATTTTCAAATCGATGAAAAATATCGTGGTATGGGTAAAGGTAAAACATTTTTAATAAAAACATATGGTTGCCAAATGAATGCACATGATACAGAAGTAATGGCAGGTATTTTAAGTGCTTTAGGTTATCAGCCAACAGAAGAAATCGATGAAGCGGATGTTATTTTAATTAACACTTGTGCAATTCGTGAAAATGCAGAGAATAAAGTGTTTAGCGAGATTGGCAATTTAAAACACTTGAAAAAAGAAAAACCTGAAACAGTTATTGGTGTTTGCGGTTGTATGTCTCAAGAAGAATCAGTCGTGAATAAAATATTAAAATCATATCAAAATGTGGATATGATTTTTGGTACGCATAATATACACAGACTGCCTGAAATACTCGAAGAAGCTTATCTCTCAAAAGCAATGGTGGTAGAAGTTTGGTCTAAAGAAGGCGATGTAATTGAAAATTTACCTAAAGTCAGAAAAGGTAATATAAAAGCATGGGTTAATATCATGTATGGTTGTGACAAATTCTGTACATACTGTATTGTGCCATTTACACGAGGTAAAGAGCGAAGTAGAAGACCACAAGATATTATAGACGAAGTTAGAGATTTAGCTCGTCAAGGATATCAAGAAGTTACACTATTAGGTCAAAATGTTAATTCATATGGTAAAGATATTGATGGATTAGAATATGGACTTGGCGACTTGCTAGAAGATATTTCGAAAATAGATATTCCTAGAGTACGTTTCACTACGAGTCACCCATGGGATTTCACCGATCGTATGATAGAAGTGATTGCTAACGGTGGAAACATCGTTCCACATGTGCATTTGCCCGTACAATCAGGAAATAATGCTGTTCTTAAAATTATGGGACGTAAATATACGAGAGAAAGCTATCTAGATTTAGTCAATCGTATTAAGTCAAAAATACCTGATGTTGCTTTAACAACAGATATTATCGTAGGCTATCCAAATGAAACAGCAGAACAATTTGAAGAAACATTGACTTTATATGATGAAGTAGCATTTGAACATGCATATACGTATATTTATTCTCAAAGAGATGGCACGCCAGCAGCTAAAATGAAAGATAATGTACCATTAGAGGAAAAAAAGTCAAGATTACAACAGTTAAATAAAAAAGTAGCCTATTATTCTGAACAAGCTATGGCACAATATGAAGGCCAAACAGTACAAGTTCTTTGTGAAGGTGCTAGTAAGAAAGATGATACAGTACTTGCAGGTTATACGAATAAAAATAAACTAGTTAATTTTAAAGCACCTAAAGAAATGATTGGAAAGATTGTTGATGTAAAAGTTGATGAAGCTAAACAGTTTTCATTGAATGGTACGTTTTTAGGCGTTAGTAAAAAAGCAGTGGTGACACAATAATGTATGAAAAAGATGAAATATTGGCAGAGGCAGATAAACTCAGTCAACGTATTCAATCATTAGACACTGTTAAAGAATATCAAGCGATTGAACAGCAAATTCATCAAAATAAAAATATTGAAACGCGTATGAAAGACTTGAAAAAAACGCAGAAACAGTCTGTTAATTTACAAAATTATGGTAAACAGCAGGCACTGCGTCAGTCTGAAGATAAAATTCAAGATATCGAGCAAAACCTCAATATTATACCTATTGTTGAAGAATTTAGAGAATCACAAGCGGAGGCAAATGACTTATTGCAAATGATGATTAGTACGATGTCAAACCGTTTAAATGAAATTTAACAAGATAAAGATTAATGCATAATCCATATGTAGAAAGGAAATGAGCAATATGAAAACAAGAAAATTAACACTGACTGCGATATTGATTGCAATAAATGTAGTGTTAAGTAGCATTGTTGTTATACCACTTGGGCCTATCAAAGCGGCGCCTATACAACATTTAATCAATGTGATATGTGCGGTATTTGTGGGACCTTGGTTTGGTCTGGCACAAGCGTTTATTTCTTCGCTGTTAAGAATGGTGTTTGGTACCGGTAGTTTCTTTGCATTTCCTGGAAGTATGGTAGGTGTATTATTAGCAAGTGGTTTTTACTTTTATCGCAAGCATATTTTTATGGCAGCAATCGGTGAAGTTATAGGTACAGGCATCATTGGTAGTATTATGTGTATACCATTAGCCTGGGTATTAGGTTTTGCTAACTTTGCTGTCAAGCCTTTAATGATTGCTTTTATTGCTTCAAGTGTGATTGGTGCAATGATTAGTTATGTTATTTTAATGGTTATGAAAAGAAAAGGCATCTTAAAACGATTCTTATAAATATGAAAAGGTTAAGTTTCATTGCTTTTAACATATCAATGATTTAATTATAATGTGGATTTGTAATTAACTAATTGTATGTGCAAATGAAGCTTAATCTTTTTTATTTTATAAATATCATTCATCAAGTAGTTAAACGACAACATTTTACATCAATCCTAATTTGTAAGCATAAGCGTAAAAACTAAAGTTATGTTAAAATTTAAGAGTTAAATGGACAATAAAAATATCGAAATATGGTTTAAAAGTACGAAATAATATAAGAATAGAAACTAGTTATAAAGTAAAAATAGCAATCAGTTAAACAAGTGAGCAACCATCTGATTTAATGATATAACATACATAAATAATAGTTTATTTAATGTATTGTAAATAACAGTAAGAAACTAATAGAAGGATTGTGAAAGATTAAATGACTAACCAAACGCCAATGATGCAACAATATTTAAAAATAAAATCACAATATCAAGATTGTTTATTATTTTTTAGATTAGGCGACTTTTATGAAATGTTTTTTGAAGATGCGAAAGAAGCTTCTAGAGTTCTAGAGATTACATTAACAAAGCGTGATGCTAAAAAAGAAAATCCTATTCCTATGTGTGGGGTACCTTACCACTCAGCAGATGGCTATATTGAAACATTAATTAATAATGGATATAAAGTAGCTATTTGTGAGCAAATGGAAGATCCTAGACAGACAAAAGGAATGGTGAAACGTGAAGTTGTTAGAATCGTTACGCCAGGTACGGTTATGGATCAAGGTGGCGTAGATGAAAAACAAAATAATTATATTTTGAGCTTTGTACAAATAAATGACTGTTATGCATTAAGCTATTGTGATGTGTCTACGGGAGAACTAAAAGTAACTTCCTTTAACGATCAAGCTACATTAATAAATGAAATAACAACCATTAATCCAAATGAAATCGTGGTAAATGAGCATATTGATGAAGAACTAAAACGTCAAATAAGTTTAACAACTGAAACGATTACAGTATTGAATGAAATATCAGATGCACATTATGCAGTAAATACTAGTAACGAACAATCTTTATACAATGCGACTCAGTTATTACTTGATTATATTTTTCATACGCAAAAACGAGATCTATCTCATATAGAAACTGTTGTTAAATATGAAGCAGTAGATTTTATGAAAATGGACTTTTATGCAAAAAGAAATTTAGAATTGACAGAAAGTATTCGTCTGAAAAGTAAAAAAGGGACATTGCTATGGTTGATGGATGAAACTAAGACCCCTATGGGTGCAAGAAGATTAAAACAATGGATTGATAGACCGTTAATCCACAAAAATCAAATTGAATCACGTCTAGATACAGTTGAGCAATTTATAGACTTTTTTATAGAGAGAGATACATTGAGAGAACATCTTAATCAAGTATATGATATCGAGCGCTTAGTTGGTCGAGTGAGTTATGGTAATGTAAATGCTAGAGATCTAATTCAACTCAAACATTCAATTTCTGAAATACCCAATATTAAGCAATTATTAGATCGTTTAGATACAGAAACTACTGAGCAATTTAAAGCTCTTGAACCTTTAGATGAACTGTTAGCATTATTAGAAAATAGTTTGAAAGAAGAACCGCCAATATCTGTTAAAGAAGGTGGATTATTCAAAAAAGGGTTTAATCAGGAGCTAGATGAATATTTAGAAGCATCGAAGAATGGTAAATCTTGGTTGGCTGAACTTCAGACTAAGGAGCGTCAACGCACTGGTATTAAATCACTGAAGATTAGCTTTAACAAAGTGTTTGGATACTTTATTGAAATTACAAGAGCCAACTTGCAAGGTTTTGACCCTTCTGCATATGGTTATCATCGTAAACAAACCTTATCAAATGCAGAACGGTTTATTACGGATGAATTAAAAGAAAAAGAAGACATTATATTAGGCGCTGAAGATAAAGCGATTGAATTAGAATATCAATTATTCGTTGAATTACGTGAACAAATAAAGACATATACAGAACGCTTACAAAAACAAGCAAAAGTTATTTCTGAATTGGATTGTTTGCAAAGTTTTGCCGAGATAGCACAAAAATATAATTATGCAAGACCTGCATTTAGCGAAGACAAAACACTTAAATTAACAAATTCGAGACATCCTGTTGTAGAACGCGTTATGGATCACAACGACTATGTGCCAAATGATTGTAATTTAGATCAAGATACGTTTATCTATTTAATCACTGGACCTAATATGTCTGGGAAATCTACTTATATGAGACAAGTTGCAATCATAAGCATTATGGCACAAATGGGTGCTTATGTGCCGTGTGAAACAGCTGTATTACCAGTTTTTGATCAAATATTTACAAGAATTGGAGCTGCAGATGATTTAGTTTCTGGTAAAAGTACATTTATGGTTGAGATGTTGGAAGCACAAAAAGCACTCGCTAACGCTACAGAAAATAGTTTAATTATTTTTGATGAAATAGGTAGGGGAACCTCTACTTATGATGGATTAGCATTGGCACAAGCAATGATTGAATTCGTGGCACATACTTCTCATGCTAAGACATTATTCTCTACACATTATCACGAGTTAACAACATTAGATCAGTCGTTGCCTTCGTTGAAAAATGTTCATGTTGCAGCAAATGAATACAAAGGTGAGCTTATCTTCTTACACAAAGTTAAAGACGGGGCTGTCGATGATAGTTATGGTATCCAAGTTGCGAAGTTAGCACATTTACCAGAAGCAGTTATATCACGTGCACAAGTGATTCTAGATGCATTTGAACAAAATAATAATCATGGACAAGCGACAAATGAACAAATGAACGTTGTTAAATCGGGCGTGGAAGCACCGCCGATAGAAAAATCATTTGTATCTGAAAACGAGCACAGCTATAACGATGACAAGCAAGCACAAAGTAGCCACCAATTTGAACAAGCAGCTTTTGATTTGTTTGATTATCCTGCGGAACAAAGTGAAGTAGAGACTGAAATTAAGCAATTAAATTTATCGAATATGACACCGATAGAAGCTCTAGTAAAACTTAGTGAATTACAAAAACAGTTAAAATAGAGGTGAGGTCATTCAATGGGTAAAATAAAAGAATTACAGACATCTTTAGCAAATAAAATAGCAGCCGGTGAAGTAGTAGAAAGACCTGGATCGGTTGTGAAAGAATTATTGGAAAATGCAATTGATGCTCAAGCGACAGAAATAAACATAGAGGTTGAACAATCAGGAGTCGCTTCTATACGTGTGGTTGACAATGGTACTGGTATAGAAATCGATGATTTAGACTTAGTATTCCATCGCCATGCAACAAGTAAATTAGATGCAGATGATGATTTGTTCCATATTCGCACATTAGGATTTCGCGGTGAGGCTTTAGCTAGTATTTCTTCAGTTTCTAAGGTGACATTGAAAACATGTACAGATAATCAAGAAGGCCAAGAAATTTATGTGGAAAATGGGGAAGTTTTAAATCGAAAACCAGCTAAAGCAAAAAGAGGCACAGATATTTTGGTAGAGTCATTGTTTTATAATACGCCAGCACGTTTAAAATATATTAAAAGTCTCTATACAGAACTTGGAAAGATTACAGATATCGTGAACCGTATGGCTATGAGTCATCCTGATATTCGTATTTCACTAGTTTCTGATGGTAAAACAATATTAAAAACAAATGGATCAGGTAGAACAAATGAAGTCATGGCAGAAATTTATGGTATGAAAATTGCAAAAGATCTAGTTCATGTAACGGGTGATACAAGTGATTATCATTTAGATGCTTATTTTGCAAAGCCAGAACATTCTAGAAGTAATAAGCATTATATTTCTATCTTTATTAATGGCAGATATATTAAAAACTTCTTATTAAATAAAGCAATTTTAGAGGGCTATCATACTTTATTAATGGTCGGTCGTTATCCAATATGCTATATCAACATTGAAATGGATCCGATATTGGTAGATGTTAATGTGCACCCAACTAAACTAGAGGTAAGGTTATCAAAAGAAGACCAGCTTTTTGAATTAATTGTGACAAAAATTCGTGAAGCATTTAAAGATCGTATTTTAATTCCTCAAAATGATATGGATAAAATGACGAAGAAAAACAAGGTATTAGACCAATTTGAGCAACAGAAAATGGACTTCGAAAAACGGCAACAACAAAATAACCTTGAGCAAAATGTTGAGCAATCAAGTGAACCAAACGTGAATAATGCAAATAACGCAAGTGCAGACAATTCAACATCCTATATAAATCAACCGGATAATGAACGAAGCGGCATTCAGGAGTCACAAAATGATTATGATGATTATAAGAAAATACAAAATGATTTGCTTTATGATTTAGAAACGACAAGTAGTGATTCTACTGATAACGAAGTATCAACCGCGGATAACATTTTACAAGACAATGGTGAAGAAGATATTAAAGGGCGCGTGAGTGCTTCGCCAACACGTAGAATACCTTATATGGAAATTGTTGGACAAGTGCATGGCACTTACATCATCGCTCAAAATGAAAATGGTATGTTTATGATTGATCAACACGCAGCTCAAGAAAGAATAAAGTATGAATATTTCAGAGAAAAAATTGGTGATGTTGTAAATGAAAGTCAAAATTTATTGATTCCATTAACTTTCCATTTTTCAAAAGATGAATTAATGATAATTAATCAATATAAAGATGAATTAGATAAAGTAGGCGTGCATTTAGAACCATTTGGTGGACATGATTACATTGTAGATAGCTATCCAGTATGGTTTCCTAAAGAAGAAGCTGAAGAAATCATCAAGGATATGATCGAATATGTATTAGAACATAAAAAAGTTGACGTGAGAAAAATTCGTGAAGAAGCTGCGATTATGATGAGCTGTAAAAAATCAATCAAGGCTAACCACTATCTAAAAAATAACGAGATGGCAGATTTAGTTAATCAATTGAGAGACACTGAAGACCCATTTACCTGTCCACACGGTAGACCCATTATTATTAATTTCTCAAATTATGAATTAGAACGCCTATTTAAACGTATTGTCTAAGGAGGAATTCATGTTGAAACCGCATATTTTGCCTGCAGTTCGCTCAATGAAAGATTTAGAAAAATTAACGATGACCGATTACAAGGCATGTGTCATGTTAGATGCGCATATCGGACATGTTAAAAGTATTATGGGTCTATTAAACAAGAATAAGATTGAAACATACATGCATATCGATTTAATCAAAGGTATGAGCCATGATGAATTTGCTTGTGAATATATCATTCAAAATTATCATCCTAAAGGCATCGTTTCAACTAAGACAAAAGTAATTAATAAAGCAAAATCATTAAATACTACAACCGTGTTCAGAGTGTTTGTATTAGATAGTCATGCACTATCTAGAAGTATCGAATTGATTAAGCGTGTAGAACCAGATTTTGTGGAAGTTTTACCTGGTATTGCTACTAAAGCAATACGTATCATTAACGAAGAAACGAATACTGCAGTAATTGCAGGTGGGCTCATAAATAGCAAAGAAGAAGTAGATGTTGCAGTTTCAAATGGTGCAAAATATATTACAACTAGTGACCGATCACTATGGTAATCGAATCATGTATTGTCACTAAAATGATAAAAATTTAACTATTTCCATATTATTGATTCATTTATTTGTAATCAATCGTTGTGAACGAGTATAAGGGGATGACGACAATGATAAAACCAAAGCAATTGAAAGTAGGAGACACAGTAGCAATTGTGTCTCTTTCTTCTGGTTTAGCAGGTGAAAGTAATATGTTATGGCGAACTCGACAAGGCATTCAACGTTTGGAAAATGAATTTGGCTTAAAAGTCAAAGTAATGCCAAATGCCTTAAAAGGTGTAGCGTTTATTCACAATCATCCAGAATGTAGAGCTAAAGATTTAAATGAAGCAGTAAAAGATCAAGAAGTTAAAGCTATTATTAGTTGTATTGGCGGAGAAGATGCGATACGTATTTTACCTTATGTAGATTTCCAAGCAATTGCAAACAACCCTAAAATATTCAGTGGTTATTCAGATACAACAACAGTACATTTGATGTTTTATAAAATGGGAATAGTTAGTTTTTATGGTCAGGCATTACTTACTGACTTTGCAGAAAATATAGCAATGGATACATATACAGTAGAGAATATTAACAAGTGTTGGTTTAATACAAATAAAATAGGAAAAATAGAACCAGCATTTTATATGAGACCATATGGATTAAAATGGAATAAACAAAACAAATATACATGTAGAGCTAAAATAGAACAAAAAGAATACGAAATATTAAATGGAAATAAAAAAGTGAGCGGACACCTTTTAGGTGGAAATCTAGAAACTTTTGTTGATTTAATGCATACATCAATATTTCCTGAAATTGAAGCATTTAATGGTGCAATATTATTTTTAGAAACCTCAGAAGACACACCTACACCTGATATGTTTGCTAAATATTTAGAGGAATTGCTGAAGCAAGGGATTTTAAATCACCTGAATGGTATGATTTTTGGCAAGCCATTTAATAATGTATATTATGAAAATTATAAAAGAGAGATATTAAAAATAATTAAAAAAAGCAATAATCCTAAAATGGTAGTTTTTTATAATTTATCATTTGGTCATAACGAGCCCAAACATGCGATTCCTTATGGGTTAACGGCACAAATTGACCCATTGACTAGTCAATTTAGTATTGATGAAAATAGTGTGATATCAACTTGAGTTGTGACAACTTTTTTACAAAGTATTTGACAACGCTTACAACAACGGTGTAAGATGTACACAAGTTAATATTTAGAACAGAGATGGGAGATTTCTACAGTAATTAAACCGGTGGTTCACAACTGGATATAATTGTAGGGGTCTCCCTGTCTTATTTTAGGAGGAGTCTTTATGAGTGAATATTTTGCTGAATTTTTGGGAACAGCAATACTTATACTATTTGGGGGAGGCGTTGTTGCAAACGTCAACTTAAAAAGAAGTAATGGGAATGGCGCAGATTGGATTGTTATTGCTACAGGTTGGGGATTAGCAGTTACTATGGGAGTGTACGCGGTAGGTAATATTTCAGGTGCACATTTAAATCCTGCAGTTACTTTAGCATTTGCCATGGATGGTGCCATTAGTTGGGCTATGGTGCCAGGCTATATTATCTGTCAAATTCTAGGTGGTATCGTTGGTGGTGCATTAGTTTGGTTAATGTATTTAGTACAATGGAAAGCCACAGAAGACCAAGGCACAAAATTAGCTGTATTTTCTACAGCACCTGCCATTAAAAACTATTTTGCAAACTTCATGAGTGAAATTATTGGTACAGGTATTTTAACAATGGGGCTTTTATTCATTGGTATGAACAAAATTGCTGATGGTTTAAATCCATTAATTGTCGGTAGTTTAATCGTTGCAATTGGATTAAGTCTAGGTGGGCCAACAGGTTATGCAATTAACCCAGCTCGTGATTTAGGTCCACGTATTGCACATGCGATTTTACCAATCGCAGGTAAAGGTGATTCTAATTGGTCATATGCAATTGTACCTGTGTTAGGGCCTGTAACTGGTGGTATGATTGGTGCAGTGATTTACAGATTATTTTACAAAGGTGCATTTGATACAATGTCGGTAGTTGCTATCGTATTATTAATTATCACACTTATTTTAGGCGTAACGTTAAATAAAGCGAAAAATGCTAAAGGTATAGAAACTATATATTAATTACGTTTAATTTAAGTGTATTTACGTTAAAATATAACTAGATATTATTGTCATTGTATTAATATAAAATTATTAGTTGAGTGAACTAATAAAAATTGGGTACAGAGAAATATATATATCAATGTGAATTACATATGTAATTCGTATTACGAACATTTGAAGAGGGAGCTAATCATTATGGAAAAATATATTTTGTCAATCGACCAAGGCACTACGAGTTCGAGAGCAATTCTATTTGATCAAGATGGAAAAATTAAAGGAGTTGCACAGCGTGAATTCAAACAATATTTTCCAAAATCAGGCTGGGTAGAACATGATGCCAATGAAATTTGGACGTCCGTTTTAGCTGTTATGGCGGAAGTTTTAAATGAAGAAAACATCGGTGCAGATCAAATAGCTGGTATTGGTATTACAAACCAACGTGAAACTACGGTAGTATGGGATAAGAAAACATCAAGACCAGTGTATCATGCGATTGTTTGGCAATCTCGTCAAACTCAAGGCATTTGTCAAGAATTAAAAGAACAAGGTTTAGAAGATAAATTTAGAGAAAAAACAGGTCTTTTACTAGATCCATATTTTGCTGGAACAAAAGTTAAATGGATTCTAGATAATGTGGAAGGTGCTAGAGAGAAAGCTGATAATGGAGATTTATTATTCGGTACTATTGATTCTTGGCTAGTGTGGAAATTATCTGGTGGTAAAGCTCATATTACAGATTATACGAATGCAAGCCGTACGTTGATTTATAATATCCATGATTTAGAATGGGACCAAGAATTATTGGATATATTAGAAATTCCAAATACTATGTTACCTGAGGTTAAAGAATCTAGTGAAGTTTATGCAAATACCATTGATTATCATTTCTTCGGACAAGAAATTCCAATTGCTGGTATTGCAGGTGACCAACAGGCAGCATTATTTGGTCAAGCATGCTTTGAACGTGGAGATGTAAAAAACACTTACGGTACAGGTGGCTTTATGCTGATGAACACTGGTGAAGAAGCTGTAGCATCTGAAAGTGGATTATTAACAACAATTGCCTATGGACTAGACGGAAAAGTTAATTATGCACTTGAAGGTTCTATCTTTGTTTCAGGATCAGCTATTCAATGGTTGAGAGATGGATTGAGAATGATTAATTCTGCACCACAATCAGAAAATTACGCGGAACGTGTAGAATCTACGGAAGGTGTTTATGTTGTGCCAGCATTCGTAGGTTTAGGAACACCATATTGGGATGCTGATGCACGTGGAGCAATCTTTGGTTTAACGCGTGGTACTGAAAAAGAACACTTTATTCGTGCTACATTAGAATCATTGTGTTATCAAACACGTGATGTGCTTGAAGCAATGGAAAAAGATTCTGATATTACAGTAAATAACCTACGTGTCGACGGTGGTGCTGTTAAAAATAATTTTATTATGCAATTCCAATCAGACCTATTAAACGTGAGTGTGGAACGTCCAGAAATTAACGAAACAACAGCTTTAGGTGCCGCTTATTTAGCTGGTTTAGCTGTAGGTTTCTGGGATAGTAAAGATGAAATTGCTAACCGTTGGAAACTTGAAAAAGAATTTAATCCAGATATGGAAGAAAAAGAAAGAAATAAATTATACAAAGGCTGGAAAAAAGCTGTAGAGGCCACTCAAGTCTTTAAGTTAGACGAAGAATAAAAGAATTAGACTTATCTAAGTTTCTTATGCTATAATAAGGGTAAGTTAATATTATCGAGATGAGAATTGAGAGACACTGTTCGTACAATTATATATGTATGGGATAGGTCTCTCTTTTTTTATTACTACTAGGAGGCGCTAGATTTTATGAGTTTATCAACTTTGAAAAGAGAACAGATTAAGCAAGATTTAAAAAATGATACTTTTGATGTTGTCATTATCGGTGGAGGTATTACTGGTGCAGGTATTGCATTAGATGCAACACAAAGAGGTATGAAAGTCGCGTTAGTAGAAATGCAAGACTTTGCACAAGGTACAAGTTCACGTTCAACAAAATTAGTGCATGGTGGGTTGCGTTACTTGAAACAATTGCAAGTTGGCGTTGTAGCAGAAACTGGACGTGAACGTGCAATTGTATATGAAAATGGGCCTCACGTAACGACACCTGAACGTATGCTATTGCCAATGCATAAAGGTGGCTCTATGGGTAAATTTACTACATCTATTGGCTTAGCAATGTATGATAGACTAGCAGGCGTTAAAAAATCAGAACGTAAAACAATGTTAAATGCTAAAGAAACGTTAGCGAAAGAGCCACTTGTTAAAAAATCAGGATTAAAAGGTGGCGGATCTTATGTTGAATATCGTACAGATGATGCGCGTTTAACAATTGAAGTCATGAAACGTGCAGCTGAAAAAGGTGCCACAGTAATCAATCATACGAAATCAGTACATTTCACATATGATTCAAATGAAAAGGTCAACGGTATTCATGCAGAAGACCAAATTTCTGGTGAGACTTATCCAATTAAGGCTAAAAAAGTAATCAATGCAAGTGGCCCATGGGTAGATGAAGTACGTAGTGGTGATTATGCACGTAATAACAAACAATTACGTTTAACAAAAGGTGTTCATATTGTTATTGATCAATCAAAATTCCCATTAGGACAAGCAGTATACTTTGATACTGAAAAAGATGGACGTATGATTTTTGCGATCCCTCGTGAAGGTAAAGCATATGTAGGTACAACAGATACATTTTACGATAACGATAAAACATCACCATTAGCTACACAAGAAGACAGAGATTACTTAATTGATGCGATCAACTATATGTTCCCAGATGTAAATGTAGCTGATGAAGATATTGAGTCATCATGGGCTGGCGTAAGACCATTAATTTTAGAAGAAGGTAAAGACCCATCAGAAATTTCTCGTAAAGATGAAGTTTGGGAAGGTAAATCAGGCCTACTTACAATTGCTGGTGGTAAATTAACTGGTTATCGTCATATGGCATTAGAAATTGTAGACCTTTTATCTAAACGCTTAAAATCAGAATACGGTTTGAAATTTGATAAATGTGCTACAAAACACTTACCAATTTCTGGTGGAGATGTTGGTGGTAGTGCAAACTTTGATAAATTTATTGATAAAAAAGTTGAAGATGCTAAAGCTTATCAAATAGATGATGCGACAGCACGTCATTTTGCAACGAAATATGGTTCAAATGTAGAAGAATTATTCAAAATTGCTCAAACAGCACAATATCAAGAATCTGGTTTACCATTAGATATTTATACAGAATTGATTTATTCTATTCAAAACGAAATGGTTCATCGTCCAACAGATTTCTTTATTCGTCGTACTGGTAAACTTTATTTCAAAATAGATGACGTTCTCAATTATAAAGAGCAAGTTATTGATGTAATGACTGAATTACTAGGTTACACAGATATTCAAAAAGACTTGTTTACAAAAGAACTTCAAACTGCAATTGATGAAGCACAAACAGGTAATAATCAACCTGCAGTTAAAGAATAAATTAAATATTGTCCGAATCTAACATTTGATCTTTATCCAATAATGAGTTAGTAGATTTAAATTTTGAACATTAGTTCTTTCCCTTCAAAGTAGACATTAAAAAATGTAGACTTTGGAGGGGTTTTTATATTTTTAATGAAGTTTTGCATTTAATTTTATCAATAATAGCGCTGTAACAAGTGATGAGCCGAATAGCATTGTATTTGAAAACAGTGTATTTTGAAGGTATATTGTATAATGTATGATGAATGAAATGAAACGTGATTTGGGGGTAAAACATGAGTGGAAATGAGTTTAAAATCACTGTTGCAGATGGAACGACTTTAGAAGTGAAATTGAATAAGGCGAAAAAAGACACGATTGGTGTTATACACTTACTTCATGGCATGGCAGAACATATGGATCGATATGATGCACTTATTGATTCATTAAACCAACAAGGATATGATGTACTACGACACAACCATAGAGGGCATGGTAAAGATATAGCATCATATGAACGTGGTCACATTGATAGTATGGAGCAAGTGGCAGATGATACTTTTGAAATTGCACAGACGTTGTATTCAGATACTGTGCATACGCCATATATTATATTGGGGCATTCAATGGGTTCTATTATTGCTAGAATTTTCACCCAAAAATATCCCGATGTTGCACAAGGCATGATTCTATCAGGAACAATGCAATACCCTAAGTTTTTAGGGAAATGCGTACAAATAATTTTAAAACTTATCACTTTAATAACTGGTAAAAGACGTCGTTTGAAATGGTTAAACCAAATAATGTATAAAACTTTCAATAAAAATATAGAAAACAACAAATCGAAAAATGATTGGTTATCCAGCGATGACCAAGAAGTTGAAAAATTTGAAAAAGACCCTTTTACTGGATTTTTAGTCTCAAATCAACTGATTTTTGAAACAGTAAAGTATATGTTACAGACAAGCAAATTAAAAAACATAAAAAAAATGAAGTCAGATCTTCCTATTTTACTAATTTCTGGAAAAGATGATGCGATAGGCAATTATGGAAAAGGGATTAGACATTTAGGAAAACTATATAAAAAGGGTAAAATTCATCATATTACAGTACATTTATACAAAAATAAAAGACATGAAGTATTATTTGAAAAAGATGCTACGACTACGTGGCAACATATGTATGATTGGATAGAAAGACAAATTTTAAAAAAATATAACAGAGTAGATAAAGCATAAAGAGAGTTGATATAAGTGCAGAGCGATAAACCTTTTATAATTGCATTAGTTGGTCCAACAGCTGTTGGTAAAACAGAATTAAGCATCGAATTGGCTAAAAGATTTAATGGTGAAATTATTAGCGGAGATTCTATGCAAGTCTATAAACATATGGATATTGGAACAGCAAAAATAAATAGAGAAGAGATGGCGGATATTCCACATCATATGATAGATATTCTTGAACCTGATGAAACATTTTCTGCGTATGATTTTAAAAATAGAGCGCAAAATTTAATAGATGAAATTACGGCTAGAGGTCATATGCCTATCATCGTAGGCGGTACAGGTTTGTATATCCAATCATTAATTTATAATTATGCTTTCGAAGATGAAACGATATCTGAAGCACAACAAATTAAAGTAGACCATACGCTAAATGAATTAGATTCATTATCAAATGAAGTATTGCATGATTATTTAGCTTCGATAGATAAAGATTCAGCTGATACTATTCACCCAAATAATCGTAAAAGGGTACGTAGAGCGATTGAATATTATTTAAAAACAAAAAAACTTTTAAGTTCACGCAAGAAAAATCAACAATATACAGAAAATTATGATACATTATTAATAGGGATAGAAATGTCACGCGAAACTTTATATCAAAGAATTAATAAACGTGTAGATATAATGTTGGAACGCGGATTACTAAATGAAGTGAAACAACTCGTTGAAGATGGTTTTGAGACTTGTCAAAGTATGCAAGCTATCGGATATAAAGAGATGTTACCTGTAATTAAAAATGAGGCTAGTCTAGCCGAAGCAACAAATAAATTGAAAAAGCATTCTAGAAATTATGCTAAAAGACAAATGACTTGGTTCAAAAACAAGCTCGACGTAGTATGGTTAGATAGAGAGATAATGTCACTTTCATTGATGTTAGATGAAGTTTCAGTCCAAATAAAGAAAAGGAGAACATAACATGAATACAACAGAAAACATCCAAGATAAATTCCTAGGACAATTTAAGGCTGATCAAACGAAAGTTATCGTATTTTTAGTGAATGGTTTTCAAATGAAAGGTATTATCGAAGATTATGATGACAATTTGGTTTGTTTATTAACACAAGGAAAGCAACATCTTATTTATAAACATGCTATCAGTACATTCACACTTGATGATGCAGTAGAAGAAGTATAACATTAAAAAAACAATTTATTTTTGCATACTTTTAAAGAAGAAAGCTACACTNNNAGTGTAGCTTTCTTCTTTAAATCAGTAATTTATTTATAATAACGCTTCAATATCAGCTTCAATTTGGCTCGGTTTTTTCTGTGGCGCATATCGATTAGTTACATTACCTTCTCTATCGATTAAAAATTTGGTGAAGTTCCATTTGATTTTTTCATTGAAAAATCCATTTTGTTGTTCTGTCAGAAATTGATATAAAGGGTGTTGATTTTCGCCTTTGACATCAATTTTTTCGTGCATTGGGAAAGAAACGCCATAGTTAATTTTACAGTTTTGAGTAGCTTCTTCACCCGTACCTGGTTCTTGACCCCCAAATTGGTTACATGGAAAACCTAGCACAACAAATCCTTGATCTTTATAGTTGTCGTATAAGTGTTGTAGTCCTTCAAATTGTGGTGTAAAGCCACACTCACTTGCAGTATTGACAATTAGTAATACTTTATTTTTATATTCTTCTAACTTGTAAGTTTCGCCATTTGGTTTTTGAACTTCTATATCGTATATAGTCATATCATGTCACCTCTTATTATTAATTTAACATAATTTGAGAAGATAGTCTTTATATAAACACTATGATAAAATAGCAAAGAAAACTTTGAAAGAGGTGCATGTTATGAGCCAACAAACACATACGACTAAAAAAGAATTAGAGACAGCGATTTTAGTTGGCGTACAAGCTCAAACCGATGAAGTGTTTGATTTTGAATCAACAATGGAAGAATTAGCTTCATTGTCTGAAACATGCCAATTAAATGTACAAGCTGAATTTACCCAGAACAGACAACATTTTGATAATAAATATTACGTTGGAAAAGGTAAATTAGAGGACATAAAAGCTTATATAGAAATGAATGATATAGATGTACTTGTTGCTAATGATGAATTGACTACAGCCCAGTCAAAAACATTAAATGGTAATCTGAACGTTAAAATTATCGACAGAACACAACTGATTTTAGAGATATTTGCACTTCGAGCAAGAAGTAAAGAAGGTAAGCTTCAGGTAGAATTAGCGCAATTAGATTATTTATTACCTAGACTTCAAGGTCATGGGCGCAGTTTATCAAGATTAGGTGGTGGCATCGGAACGAGAGGTCCAGGTGAAACTAAGTTAGAAATGGATCGTCGTCATATTAGAACACGTATGAATGAAATCAAACATCAATTAGAAACGGTGGTTGAACATCGAGAGCGATATCGCAACAAACGTGAACAAAATAATGTGTTTCAAGTAGCACTTATTGGATATACAAACGCTGGTAAATCATCTTGGTTTAATGCATTGGCGAATGAAGCTACTTATGAGAAAAACTTGCTTTTTGCTACGCTAGATCCTAAAACAAGACAAATTCAAATCAATGATGGATTTAACCTAATCATATCTGATACGGTTGGTTTTATTCAAAAACTACCAACTACACTCATTGCTGCGTTTAAATCCACTTTAGAAGAGGCGAAAGGCGCAGATTTACTATTACATGTTGTGGATGCTAGTCATCCTGAATATCGAGTTCAGTATGATACAGTAAACCAAATCATAGGTGACTTAGATATGGGGCATATTCCTCAAGCTATTATTTTTAATAAAAAAGATTTACACGAAGGAACTATGCCAACAACTCATTTACCATCAGTTTTTGTTTCAAGTAAAAATGAAGAAGATGAAGACAAAGTGAAACAATTACTTATAGAGCAAGTTAAATCAGCTTTAACTTTTTATGAAGAAAATGTCTCAAGTGCTGATGCTGATAGATTATATTTCTTGAAACAACATACACTCGTCACAGAAATCATATTTAATGAGAAAGATGCAACATATACTGTAAAAGGGTTTAAAAAAGAATAGGAAGAAGAATTACGATGAAAAATATGAAACAATTAATAGCAGATACAGAAGCGAAACTAGAACCTTATTTTAAAAATATAGAAGAGATTGCTTATATCAATCAAGAAAAAGTGATGGACGCGTTCCACGCTGTTAAAGTATCCGAAAGTGACTTACTTGGCACAACGGGTTATGGATATGATGATATAGGTCGAGATCATTTAGAAGCTGTATATGCACATGCATTTAAGGCGGAAGACGCATTAGTGCGCCCTCAGATTATTTCTGGTACGCATGCGATTACAATTGCTTTACAAAGTACTTTGAAATATGGGGATGAATTAATGTATATTACAGGTAATCCTTACGATACATTATTAGAAGTGATAGGTATTAATGGTAATGGTATAGAAAGTTTAAAAGAACACGGAGTAATATATAATAAAGTAGACTTAAAGCACGGTGAAATCGATATTGATAAGGTATTAACTAAAATATCACCACAAACTAAGGTCATCGCTATTCAGCGTTCGAAAGGTTATGATCAACGACCATCCATAGATTTAACAAAAATAGAAAGTGCAATTCAACAAATAAAAGCGCAATATCCTGAAATCATAATATTTGTAGATAATTGCTATGGTGAATTTGTAGAAGAACGAGAACCTATAGAGTGCGGCGCTGATTTAATGGCTGGTTCCTTAATTAAAAACCCTGGTGGAGGGCTAGCTAAAATCGGTGGTTATATCGTTGGAAATGAAACATTGGTGGAAAGATGTGGATACCGTTTAACTGCGCCAGGAATTGGTAAAGAAGCTGGTGCCTCACTATATTCGTTACAAGAAATGTATCAAGGATTTTTCTTAGCGCCACATGTTGTGAGCCAAAGTTTGAAGGGTGCATTATTTACGAGTTTGTTACTAGAACAAATGAATATGCACACCTCACCAAGATTTGATGTGCCTAGAACGGATTTAATTCAAACGGTCACTTTTGATACGAAGGAACAGATGATTCAATTTTGCCAAAGTATTCAAGCAGCTTCACCGATTAACGCACATTTTAGTCCTGAACCATCTTATATGCCGGGTTATGAAGATGATGTCATTATGGCTGCGGGTACGTTTGTTCAAGGTTCTTCAATTGAATTATCAGCAGATGGTCCTATAAGACCACCGTATGAGGCTTATGTTCAAGGTGGCTTAACGTATGAACACGTTAAATTAGCTGTAACAAGAGCTGTTGAAAAAATATTTTAATAAATTTAAAGAGAGGCCACATTGTATTTATAGCTATGTCAAATAGCAAATTAAAATGCATATGTGGCTATTTCTAATTATAGAAAAAATTTCGGAAAATTCTGCGATTAAATGTAGGAAGTGCATTATAAAGTTAATTAAATCAATGGTTTGAAGTATATGTTAGAAAACCTAACATATTTTTGAATTGCTTTAAGAATTATGCTAAATTAAATACAAGTTCAAAAATAGAGGTGATTGGATTGGAGTCAAAAGATACGATACGACGAAGCATGCCGGTCTTCTCTATGAGTGTTGTTACGAAATTAAGTGAACTAACTGCTAGACAAGTTCGCTATTATGAGACACATGAACTGATTAAACCACATAGGTCAGAAGGAAATAAACGACTTTTTTCGTTAAACGATTTGGAACGCCTTTTAGAGATAAAAAGATTGATAGAAAAAGGCTTTAATTTAAAAGGTATTAAACAGATTTTAAATGACGAACAAGATCACCTTTCTGATGATGAACAAGAAACGAGAAAACAAATGATTGTTGATGCTACACAGAAACCACAACGAGAAGCGATTCCGATAAATCGTGGTGACTTATCTCGATTTATCAAATAAAATTAATGGGGGACATTTATAATGGCAAAACGTACATTTACCAAGGAAGACATACACAAGTTCGCTAAGGAAGAAAATGTCAGATACCTACGTTTGCAATTCACTGATATTTTAGGTGTTATTAAAAACGTGGAAGTACCAGTAAGCCAATTAGAAAAAGTTTTAGACAATGAAATGATGTTTGATGGATCTTCAATCGAAGGCTTCGTCCGTATTGAAGAATCAGATATGTATTTATGTCCAGATTTAGATACATGGGTTATTTTCCCATGGACAGCAGGTCAAGGCAAAGTGGCTCGTCTTATCTGCGATGTTTATAAAACAGACGGCACACCGTTTGAAGGTGACCCACGTGCAAACTTGAAACGTGTATTAAAAAACATGCAAGATTTAGGGTTTAGTGAACTTAATTTAGGACCAGAACCTGAATTCTTCTTGTTTAAATTAGATGAAAAAGGTGAACCAACATTAGAATTAAATGATAATGGTGGTTACTTCGACCTTGCGCCTACAGATTTAGGTGAAAATTGTCGTCGTGATATTGTTTTAGAATTAGAGGACATGGGCTTTGATATTGAAGCAAGTCACCATGAAGTGGCACCAGGACAACATGAAATTGATTTTAAATATGCAGATGCTATCACTGCGTGTGATAATATCCAAACATTTAAATTAGTTGTTAAAACAATTGCACGTCAACACAATCTTCATGCAACATTTATGCCTAAACCATTATTTGGTGTGAACGGAAGCGGCATGCACTTCAATATGTCACTCTTCAAGGGTAAAGAAAATGCCTTTTACGATCCTGAAGGCGATATGGAAATGACTAAAGATGCATATCATTTTATCGCAGGTATTCTAAAAAATGCACGAGGTTTAACTGGTGTATGTAATCCATTGGTTAATTCTTATAAACGTTTAGTTCCAGGTTATGAAGCACCATGCTATATTGCTTGGAGTGGTAAAAACCGTTCGCCATTAATTCGTGTACCAACTTCACGTGGTTTATCAACACGTGTAGAAGTTCGTTCAGTAGATCCAGCAGCCAATCCTTACTTAGCATTAGCGGCTATTTTACAAGCGGGCTTAGATGGTATTGAAAATAAATTAGAAGTACCTGAGCCAGTAAATCAAAATATATATGAAATGAATCGTGAAGAACGTGAAGCCGTTGGTATTCAAGATTTACCATCAACATTATATACTGCTATTAAAGCAATGAAAGATAATGATTCTATTAAAGAGGCTTTGGGTAATCACATTTATAATCAATTTATAAATTCTAAATCTATTGAATGGGATTATTATAGAACTCAAGTTTCTGAATGGGAAAGAGAGCAATATTTAAAACAATACTAGGTGCTAAGCAAAAGGGGCAAACACTAGGTATACAAGCAATCCGAGTCACTTACTCATAAGTGATTTGGATTGCTTTTTTAAGCACCTATTTGTATTAATTAAAGCTTTTTGGATGGAAATTGAGGACGATAAGCATTGTTTGAACTATTAAAGAATAAAAAAACTATGTAAAATATGTATGAAGTGATATAATTTTTGAAAATAAGATTAGGGGTTTTGAAAAAACATATCATATTTATAGTTTTTTTAAGTAAAAATAACTTTTAATCTTATTAAAATGATTAAAAATAATTAAAAGGGGTTGTAGTTACATGCAAGAAGTAAAACTAAGTACATTAAAAGCGAGTTCCTTAAAAGAATTAGAAAGTAGCATAAATGCATATTTAAAAGATGAAGAAGTAGCGGATTATCAATTACTCAATTCAACCGTTCGTGAAGTGGAAGAGCGTGCTTTCTCAGCAAATGAAGAAGAGTTTCATGCTATATTAACATTTATAAAAGAAGTAGAGTAAATACAAGCGTTATAAGTTATAATGCAAGTAAGGTTCAGTGAATTGAAAATTATACTAATTGAGGTTGAGACGAACATCATGTCTCAACCTTTTTCTGATGATAAATGGCTTGTGAGTGAGGGGATTAAGGTATGAAATATTTAAAAGTACAGATGATAAGAGAAAATTTAGAAAGTATTCCACAGTATGAATTGCCTGTTGGATATAAAATTCGAAATTTTAAAATAGGAGAAGAAGTAAAATGGGCAAATTTAGAAATGAAAGTAAATGAATTTGATACTACAGATCAAGCATTGACACATTTTAACACTGAATTCGGACAAAATATGCATGAAATGGAACAAAGATGTTTGTTTCTTGAAAATCCTAAAGGTGAAGTCATAGGTACTACAACAGCATGGTATGGAAATTTAACAAGAGATAGTAAAATTTGCGGACGCATTCATTGGGTGGCGATACTCCCAGAGTATCAAGGTAAGCAATTGTCTAAACCTTTATTATCTGAAGCAATGAATCGCCTATCTCAATATCATAACCAAGCGTTTTTAACTTCTCAAACCACTAGTTATCAAGCAGTTAATATGTATCTAAATTATGGGTTTAGACCAATCCTTTCAAATGAAAAAGATTACGAAGCATGGACGTTATTAGAAAAGACATTAAACCGAGCGATTTTATAAATATAACTTCTAAAGCAAAACTTATTTTTTACTATATATAAAAATAACAATAACAATATTATGTTAACTTAAATAAAAAACTGCCGATTTAAACACTCGGCAGAAGGTACTATTTTTTCTTGTTTTTAGTTACAATCACTTGAATGAGAAAGACAATAAATCCAATAAAAAGGCCTAAAAATATTGCGACAACTGCAGATACAAGAGGTGGGAATTGATATTGGTACTGTAATATTAATCCCACTATGATTGCTATAACAATCGCAATAACTGTAATCATGTTCTCCTTAAATATACTCAAGTTGTTCACTCCTATCATCTTAGTATTATAGCACGATTTGTTAAGTGAGTTAAAATAAAGAACTATTATAGTTTCATTTGTTGTAAAAGCGTAATTTTTCTTTGGAATGAGCATCTTGACGTAAACTTTAATTTTCTATATGATAATTTGGTATATTCAAAAAAGTGGGTGCAACAATGAAATCAACAAAGAAAATTACGACATTAATTATAAGTATAGTTGTACTAGGTGTACTGGCATTTCAGTTTATTAATGGTACTGGTCCTTTTTCATCCAATGATTCCAATAACAATCATACTGGACCAAAACAAACTGAGAAAGTACATGTAGCGCGTGTGGTTGATGGAGACACACTAGTAGCAAACAATAGTCAGCATGAACAAATTAAAGTAAGGTTGATAGGTGTAGACACGCCAGAGACTGTTAAACCAAATACACCTGTACAACCATATGGTAAGGAAGCATCTGATTTTTCAAAAGAACATTTAACCGATAAAGATGTCTTTTTAGAATATGATAAAGAAAAAGAAGATCGCTATGGGCGCACATTAGCATATGTATGGTTAGATAAAGAAACCATGTTCAATGAATTGTTAGTGAAAAAAGGATTGGCAAGAGAAAAGTATTTTTCACCAAATGGAAAATATAGAGACTTATTCGAAAAAGCAGAACAGATGGCTAAAAGCAATAAAGAAAATATTTGGAGTTAAAAATTTCAAATGGCTTAAACGCAAATGAGGCTGGTACATAAATAACCATACTCAAAAAAGAGAGCTACCCTAATGGATTAGCTCTCTTTTATATTTAAATCTTTATGATTTTAACCGTGCTTGTTTGTCTGTGTTCAACTTTACTTAATGTAAGTTTGTATTCTTTCATTTAAATCACTTTCAGATATGTCGTCACGTAACAAAATCTCTATTGCAGCTTTTTAAATACCTTTTAATTAGTGAAAATGTGCAAGCAATTCATTGTATTGTGCCTCAGTTAATGATTCTTGAGCATTTACAATCGTCTCACCAATGACTTCTTTTAGTGAAGATTTGGATGAAACTGTTTCTACAAAATCTTGTCTTTCTGTAGGTCCATCAATTAAATTGACGCTGCCATCTGTAAAATAAACTAAACCAATATTTTGAATTCTGTGGTTTAATTGGTCTGCAATTCTATCTTCCAATGCTTTGGCATTTTTTGAAGACTGTTCATATGGATCATAGTTATAAAAGTCATAAATAATAGAATTATTTCTAATTCTTTCTACAAATGTGTATGTTGTTGGTCGTGTTGATTGAAATTGACTGTGGAATTGGTTTGCAATATAACGTCCAACCGTTTGATTTACTGTATCGCTTCCATTATTTTGTGTGTCATTTGTTGGGTCAACCGTGAAATGATAAAATGTTTTTTGCTTCCAGTTTTTCACATTGATATTAAATAATCCTTTTTCAGTAATGACGATGTAATCGAAAGCTCTAGCATATTCAAACAAAGGATGTTTCACTGCTAAATTTCCAGTTGTGATAATATCAAAAAATGAAATTGAACCTTCACTTCGATATTGATTTAATATGTCGTTTAAATCCTGTTTTGCTTTTCTTAATCCATGATGATGTGTATCATTATTAACATCTTTTTCAAGCATTTGATTTTTTAAATATGTGTTTTCACGCGTGATGATACTAATTTTATTTATTAACTGATCTTTTGCGTATGATTCAGTCTCAAGCTTATGATTCATCACTCTTCTTTCAATAATAATAACTAATAATAGTATTACAATAATTATTGCTAAAATAATCGGGAAAAACATTGGTATCATCCTAATCTAAATATTTTTAATAAACTATATTTTACTCTTTTATTTATATTAGTACAAATACAACTAACTAATAAGTTCAATATTAGTATAATCATATTTTTTAATTATAAGCAATTCCTACTTAATATATAATAGAGCGATTTGATTTATTATAGAAATTAATGAATTAAAAAACATATATGCCTATTAAATAAGTGCTAAATCGGGTAATACATATATTATCAATGAAACTAAGTATTGAAAAGTCTGTTTGGAGGACATTGAATTGACGACTATGAAAAAATATATCAACTACATAATAGAAAATATAAATAATGAAGATGTTATTGCATTCGATAATCATCCAGTTAATTATCAAATTCTTGACGAATTATATGATGCTAATCTTAAAATTTCAGTGATTACTTTTTCAACAGATATCATTAAATATGTCGCAAGATACACTGATTTTAATATCATAATGCCGAATGGAAAAGTAGACAATGCACTACATATTATTACTGGTTCGGAAGTGATCCAAACATTTGCGAGATATCGCATTCGTTATTATTTTGCAACTGCACCTTACATGGTAGATAAGGCGCTGTACCAAACATTGCCAGAAATTGCTGAAATTCAGTTGGCTTTATACCATAGTTCAGAAGCATTATTTATTGTTAACAGACCGAGCATTTTGAACCAACAAAATCGACAAGACTATAGCTATATTGGCAAGTTTTAAATAAAAATGTGTTTAAGTTCACATTTTTGTGCTTTTCACATTGAAAAATACGACAACAAATAATATAATAATTATTAATGGAAACGCTTACTTTTGATAGGAGGTACAGATTTGGCAGTTAGTAATAATAAAAATATTAAAGAAGTTGTAAAAAATTTAACTGAAAATGTACCTGAACTGTTTAAATATAATGGTGAAGTCGCAAAACAACTCTTTCTTCATGATGAGTTTAATTTAGACGATAAGGTTGATATTAGTGTCGAAAGAAAATATCTAGGTGAAGTTTTAAAGTTTATACCTAAAGATAATACGATTGTGTTACATGACGGTACAAATACTACTACTGATTTTTCAAAGTTAAAATTTGCAGATGTTACTCACGCAAATATTTATATAAATGATGAGTTAATCATGACAATCATCGTTTATGACGTAGAAAATGATGAATGGATGTTTAGATGGAATCACAATATTCGATTACCTGAAAAGCATATTTATTTTCATTCTATCAAATGGGATGTAGATTATATTAAACCTGAAATTGTGTTAATGTATGAATTATTAGATCCGATTGATTATCATCAATTACCGAATTATAGAAGCGTAATTGATTCATTAAGTTATTATCAATTTGTTATTTTACGCTTAGTAGTCGGAGATGAACGTATTAACCAAGCACTTATATCTGAAAAAAAAGCAATTTAAAAACCCTTCAAATCATTCAATAGTATTCATTAACTTTCAAATGAGTCTATACGATTTGAAGGATTTTTTTATAGACATAAAGTTTTGAATTATTATTTAAGTATTCAAACAATTTTTAGTGTAACAATATTCATAAGTTGCATTGACCGCTTTCTCTGCATCTGTCACATCGATACCAAACATCATAGAAATTTCTGAGGCGCCTTGGTTCATCATTTTTAAGTTGATGTTTGATTCTGCAAGTGCATGCGTAATTGTGCTAGCTGTGCCAACGATTCTATGCATGCCTTCACCAACTACCATTAAAATTGCCAAATCATGTTCAATGCTTAACTCATCTACATCACAATTTTTACGTATATCATTAAGTACTTGTTCCTCTTTGTTTTGTATCTCTTTAGAGCGCATGATGATACTAATGTTATCTATACCTGATGGCATATGATCAAATGAAATATTATAGTCTTCTAGTACAGCTAATATTTTACGTGTAAAACCAACTTGTCTATTCATAAGGTATTTTTTAATATTTAATACTGTGAAATCTTTGTCACAGCTAATACCACTTACAACACTATTTGAATCAATTTCTCTATCATGTCTAATATAAGTGCCTATATCATTAGGTCTATTTGTATTTTTTATAACGACAGGAATTCTATCTTTGTGTAATGGTTGCAACGCTTCATCATGGAATACACCAAAACCAGCATAAGACAACTCACGCATTTCACGATAGGTAATTTCATTTATGACTTCAGGGTTTTTAACAATAGAAGGATTGGCTCTAAAAATGCCTGAAACATCTGTAAAGTTTTCATATAAATCTGCTCTGACACCTCTTGCTACTATGGCTCCGGTTATATCTGAACCACCACGAGGAAATGTGACCACGTAATTTTGTCTTGAAATACCAAAAAATCCTGGAATGATTAACTTTTCTTCAAATGACCGTAATTTATACAGTGCTTCATATGATTGATTTAAGATTTGTGCATTTTGAGGTAAATCTGTAACGGTAATACCAGCTTCTCCAGGTGAAATGTAGCGCGTTGGAATGCCTTGGCTGTTATTATATTCTGCAATAATTTGAGCATTAAAATCCTCGCCACATGAAAGTAGAGCATCAAGTAGTCTTGATGGTTTTTTCCTCAATGTTGCTATGTAATTTTCTAAAGTCTCATCAATTGTTTTTAAAAGTGTGTCGCTCATGTTGAGTTCATTAATAATATCCTTGTAGCGTTGAATAATTTCCTCTTTTTTAGAAGTGTAGTCCAATCGTTCTATTACTTTTTCGTAAAGTCGAATTAATAAATCAGTGGTTTTTACATCATCTTTATCGCGCTTTCCTGGAGCTGAAACAACTACAATTTTACGAGCTTCATCTGAATTAACAATATCTAATACTTTTTTAATTTGCTCTGCATTGGAAACAGAGCTTCCTCCGAATTTAGTTACTTTCATAATGTTATACAACCTTTCTAAAAAATCAGAAAATTTAGTTTAGTTTTTATCACAGGAGTGATAATATATATATACGTTTTAAATATACGTAGACTTTACAAAAATAATGAATGAATTTATACTATACCATATTCAAGTATTTTTCAACTGTACAATTGTATTTTTTAGATAAACAAACGGAGGAATGAAAACATGAAAGAATTAAATGTAGCACTACTTGGTTTAGGAACAGTAGGTTCTGGTGTAGTAAAAATAATAGAAGAAAATAGAGAACAAATTAGAGAAACGATGAATAAAGATATTAATATTAGACATATATTAGTACGTGACAAGTCTAGAAAACGGCCTATTAACACATCAAAATATAACTTAACAGAAGATATAGAAGATATATTTAATGATGACTCAATAGATATCATCGTCGAAGTGCTCGGAGGCGTTGAACCTACAGTAGAATGGTTAAAACGCGCATTGAGTGAGCAAAAACATGTGATTACAGCAAATAAAGATTTGTTGGCTGAAAACTTACGAGAGTTAGAACATTTAGCGCAAGAAAATGACGTTGCTTTAAAATATGAAGCTAGTGTTGCAGGCGGTATTCCTATTGTAAATGCGATAAACAATGGTTTAAATGCTAATAATATAAGTAAGTTTATGGGGATTTTAAATGGTACATCTAACTTTATTTTAAGTAAGATGACTCAAGAAGAGACATCATTTGAAGAAGCTTTGGCAGAAGCACAACGTTTAGGGTTTGCAGAAGCGGATCCAACTGATGATGTTGAAGGTGTTGATGCAGCACGAAAAGTCGTCATTACCTCGTATTTATCGTTTAACCAAGTAATTAATTTAGATGAAGTTGATAGATATGGCATTAGCGATGTTACGCTACCAGATATTAAAGTAGCTGATAAATTTGGCTATAAGATAAAATTGATAGGTAAAGGTACATATGAAAATGCTCAGGTCAATGCATCTGTTGCACCAACTTTGATTGATAAAAGCCATCAGTTAGCGTCTGTTGAAGATGAATTTAACGCGATTTATGTTATTGGTGATGCTGTTGGAGAAACAATGTTTTATGGTAAAGGTGCGGGTAGTTTAGCAACAGGAAGTGCTGTTGTCAGTGATTTATTAAATGTAACATTTAATTTTGATACTAATTTACATACGTTACCCCCGCATTTTGAATTAAAAACTGAAGAAACCAAAGAAATGATGAATGAAGAAGAAGATACGATTGTTATTAAAGGTAAGGAAAGTTATTATGTTGTAGTCCAAACAGATGGGGAAGATGTAAAACAAGTTGAAACCTTGTTAAAAGGCGAATTACCTGTTCATAAATCATTAGTAGTGGCTGAACGTGATGCACATACTGCAGGTGTGGTTATTATAGGTATTGATGAATCACCGATAGCAACGATTCAACAATCAGGCTATGTAGTACAGAAAATATATCCAGTTGAAGGAGTTTAATGTTTATGAAAAATTGGCAAGGACTTGTAGAAGAATTTAAAGCATATTTACCAGTGACAGCTAATACACCAAAAGTAAGTTTAAATGAAGGTCATACGCCTTTGATATATTGCGAGAATATGTCTGAAATGCTTGGTATTGAATTACATGTTAAGTATGAAGGTGCAAATCCAACAGGTTCATTCAAAGATAGAGGCATGGTAATGGCAATGGCAAAAGCTAAAGAAGAAGGCAAGAAAATTGTGATTTGTGCTTCAACTGGCAATACGTCAGCCTCTGCAGCAGCGTATGCTGCGAGAGCAGGCTTAAAAGCGATTGTCGTTATTCCAGAAGGGAAAATAGCTTTAGGTAAATTGTCACAAGCAGTTATGTACGGTGCAGAAATTGTTTCTATAGAAGGCAATTTTGATGAAGCGCTTGAAATTGTACAAGAAGTGGCTAAAAATGGTGAAATCGCGCTTGTGAACTCTGTTAATCCTTATCGTATTGAAGGTCAAAAAACAAGCGCTTTTGAAGTAATTCAACAGCTGAATGGTCAAGCACCAGATATATTATCGATTCCGGTTGGAAATGCTGGTAATATTTCAGCATATTGGAAAGGATTTAAAGAGTATCATGACGTAAATGATACACAACTTCCTCATTTATACGGGTTCCAAGCTGAAGGTGCATCACCAATCGTTCAAAATAAAGTAGTGAAGAATCCAGATACGGTAGCTACTGCAATTAGAATTGGTAACCCAGCAAGTTGGGATAAAGCTAATCATGCCCTAAAAGAATCACAAGGCCTCATTGATAGTGTATCAGACGAAGAAATTTTAGAAGCATACCAATTGATGGCTCAAAAAGAAGGTATATTTAGTGAACCTGCAAGTAATGCCTCCATTGCTGGTTTGATTAAGTTGCATCGTGCTGGTAAGTTACCTAAGGGAAAACGCGTAGTGTCAGTATTGACTGGTAATGGCTTAAAAGATCCAGACACAGCTATTTCATTATTAGATAACCCAATTAAGCCACTACCAAATGATAGAGAAAGCATTTTAGAATATATTAAAGGAGCACTTTAGTATGAGTGTACACTTACAGTTAAAAATACCGGCATCTACTGCTAATTTAGGTGTCGGGTTTGATTCTATTGGAATGGCATTAAATAAATTTTTGTATCTTGATGTGCGTATCAATAATATCAATAGATGGTCATTTAAACATATAGGCCCTAATGTTGAATCATTACCAACAGATGAAACACACTATATTTATCAAATTGCACAGCAAGTAGCCAATAAATATGATGTGACTTTACCGTCCCTATCTATTGAAATGAGAAGTGAAATCCCGTTAGCAAGAGGCTTAGGTTCCTCTGCTTCTGCACTCGTAGGTGGATTATACATAGCGAATTATTTTGGTGATATAGAGCTTTCTAAATATGAATTATTGCAGTTGGCAACTGAATTTGAAGGACATCCTGATAATGTGGCACCCACGATTTATGGTGGGCTTGTCTTAGGATATTATGATCCTGAAACAAAAGTGACGGATGTATCATATATTGACCCGCCAAAAGCTGATATTATCATTACAATACCATCAAATGAATTGAGTACAACGCTTTCAAGGAATGTCTTGCCGGAAACATTCTCGCATAAAAACGCTGTTAGAAATAGTGCAATCAGTAATACGATGATTAGTGCTTTAATACAACAGAATTATGAATTGGCAGGCAAAATGATGGAACAAGACGGTTTTCATGAACCATATCGCCAACATTTAATCCCAGAATTCCAAACGATTAAACAGATTGCAAAACAATATAAGTCTTATGCCACTGTTATTAGTGGTGCAGGACCAACTGTATTAACCCTGATTGCACCTGAACGAAGCGGCGAACTAGTAAGAGAATTGAAACGTGAATTTACGAATTGTCGATCAGAACTCGTTACAGTCAATATCACAGGTGTTGAATCTGAAGTAGTATATTAGTTTGATTGATTTGTTATAATATAGTTTTGTAGATGTTGAAAGGAGATTATAAGATGGGATATAAATTAATAGTGATGGATATGGATGATACATTAATGACTTCGGATAACGAAGTTAGCGCTGAAACAGCCAAGTATTTAATGAATATCCAAGCGCAAGGTTATAAAGTTGTACTTGCTTCAGGTCGACCAACAGATGGTATGATGCCTACAGCAAAACATTTGAAATTAGACCAATATAAAAGTTATGTCATAAGTTATAATGGTGGAAAAACGGTTAACGTTTCTGATGAAAAAGTGGAAGTGAGTCGCACTGTATCAAAATCTGATTTTGATAGTATTGTTGATTTTTGTAGAGCACATAGCTTGTTTGTTTTAACTTATCAAGATGGTTATATCGTCTATGAGGGTGAACATGAATATATGAACATTGAATCAGAACTCACAGGCCTGCCAATGAAACAGGTAGATGATTTAAAAGCATATATTCAACAAGATGTACCTAAAGTTATGGGCATTGATTATGTTCCAAATATTACAAGTATTAGAAATAATTTAGATGGTCATTTTAATGAAAACATCGATGTTACTACAAGTAAACCTTTTTTCTTAGAATTTATGGCTCAAGGTGTATCAAAAGGCAATGCGATTACTGAGTTGTGTCAAAAATTAGATATAAACTTATCTCAAGTTATTGGTTTTGGTGATAGTTCGAATGATATATCGATGTTAAAAGTAGTTGGTAAAGCTGTTGCTATGGGTAATGCAAATGATGATGTCAAAGCTGTTGCTGATGAAGTTACTTTAACAAATGATAATGATGGTATCCCACATACTCTGAAATCTTTACTCAATTAAAATGTTGTATTGTGTCTTTGATTGATAGTCTTATTCAAAAACCTCATTCTGAATATAGATGAGAGTGGGGCACAAATCTAAAAATAGCACTCAGATGAATTAAATTATATCATCTGAGTGCTTCATTTATTTAATACTTCCTATTATTGACTCGCCTTTTGAATGATAGCTCTAACCTGTAGTCTTCAGCTTGTCCTGTTCCCTCAAGCGTTTCGCTAAAATACGTCACATTTGTCCAAGAATTTTATATCTCAGACTCATCTTAAGTAAGTACTTATTTTGCAGTATGTGTCCATTCATTTTTACCTCGATGTCTTTTAACATGCGCATAGACATTATCTGCTGCATAATTTAAATTGGTATAAACCGTAATTGAAAACGCTGATTGATTATCTTCAAATGCTTCTTCTGAAAATAGTTCTTTAAGATGGCTAAAAAGACTTTCCATTTGTGAGTGATCTAAACTTGGGTACTCTCTTAATGTGCGTTTGATTAGTTGATCATGTCTTTCTTCAAGTGATTGTACAACAATAACGAAACGTTCATCAGTTTCTAAAATATCGTCAAATAGGTTTGTTTGTCCAATCATAATTTCCACCTCTAAGTCATTAAATTATTAACTTCATTATACCCTAATTTTGACTATCTGAAAATATGATATGTTTTTAATTATTATAAAATCTCATGATAAAGGTTTATTTTAGAATAGGTAGGTAATAAATAACTGTAGGGTTTTTAATATTAAAAAAGCACTGCAAAAAGTATCTTAAAATACTTTTACAGTGCAGTTCATTAATTATAATCATGTTCTTTTAAATCAATGTCTTCGAGTTTAACAATTTTAGTTTGTCGCAATAATTTATGGACAAAATATATGATGGCTAAAATGATCATTGGCGATAGGTTTCTAATTAAGACACTAATGTCGCCTGCTAAAATTGCACCAATTGAATTTCCGATGAATAAGAATAATAACGCAATGATAACTATGATTGGCCCTAAGGGATAAAAGGGAGCTTTATAAGGTAGCACTTCATCAGGGTTCTTGTTTTGTTTTTTTATCGCAGACCGCAGTCGGATTTGTGCTACGATACTAGAAGCCCAAACAACGATGACTAAAGAACCAATAATATTTAATAATGAAAAGACGATATCTGATTTAAACTGAGCGATTATAATTATTAATAAAACGATCATAAAAGTTACGAACAATGATACCAAAGGTAACTTTGTAGTTTTATTTAATTTACTCAAAAATCTAGGTGCTTGTTTATCTTCAGCCATTGAGAACAACATTCTACTTGTAGTATAAATACCTGAATTTGCAGCAGATAATAATGAAGTTAAAATAACAGCATTAATAACAGATGCAGCAAATGCAATACCTACACGATCAAAAACGATTGTAAAAGGACTCTGTGAGACAGATTCACTTTTGTTTAATAACAATGGATCTGTGTAAGGAATGATTGCTGAAATAACGGCGATTGATAAAACATAGAACAATAATATTCTCCAAAATACTTGTTTAATTGCTTTTGGCATGGATTGACTTGGATTTGAAGATTCTCCAGCTGTTACGGCTACGACTTCAGTACCGCCGACAGAGAATCCAGCGACAAGTAAAACACCAAGGAAGCCAGAGATACCTCCTACAAAAGGAGCTTCTCCTGTTACGTAGTTACCTAAACCATATGTCTTTCCACCTAAGATACCAATAATCGTTAATACACCAATAACGATGAAAATAATTATTGTTGCAACTTTGATAAGAGATAACCAGAACTCTGTTTCACCAAAAGCTTTTACAGAAAAAATATTAAGTAAGAAAAGTATAGCAAGGAAGATAATACTCCAAGTAACTGGGCTGAAAAATTGGAAGAAATCCCAATAATAAATTACACTTGAAGAAATAATAATATCAACACTTGTAACTAATAGCCAAATTGCCCAATATAGCCACCCCATGGTGAAGCCTAGGGAACTATCAACAAAACGGGTTGAATAAGAACTAAAAGAACCAGATACAGGGTAAAAGGTAGCAAGTTCACCAATTGAAGACATTAAGAAATATAACATTACACCAATAATCAAGTAAGCTAATATTGCACCACCTGGTCCAGCTTGTGATATTACACTTCCAGTAGCTACAAACAAGCCTGTGCCAATTGCACCGCCAATTGCTATCATAGAAATGTGTCTTGAATTTAGACCACGATTCATATTGTTTTGTGCCATAATACAGTCTCCTATAGTCTATTGAATTTTAAATATATTCTTCATTTTAATGGTTTTATGATTTAAGAGCAATGCTTTTTATGACTTTAAAGCCATAAAATGTTCAAATATTTTGAAAATTGTTATTTTATACATGTATTGTGAGTTGCTTTTACAAATATTATAGATTAAAATAAGTACTAGGTAATAATTATTATTAATAAGAAAAAGCGGGGGAAATATTATGAGTAACAAGAAAAAATTGACGAGCTTATTTGGCGCACCAGTTTCAGATAGAGAAAATAGTATGACAGCAGGCCCTAGAGGTCCATTATTAATGCAAGATTGGTACTTTTTAGAGCAAATGGCTCATTTTGATAGAGAAGTTATACCTGAAAGACGTATGCATGCAAAAGGTTCAGGTGCATTTGGTACATTTACAGTTACAAATGATATTACACAATATACATCAGCAAGCATTTTTTCTGAAGTTGGTAAACAGACGGAAATGTTTGCACGTTTTTCAACTGTAGCAGGTGAAAGAGGTGCGGCTGATGCTGAACGTGATATCCGTGGATTTGCGTTGAAATTTTATACAGATGAAGGAAACTGGGATTTAGTAGGAAACAACACACCAGTATTCTTCTTTAGAGATCCAAAATTATTTGCAAGTCTAAACCACGCTGTAAAACGTGACCCAAGAACAAATATGAGAAGCGCACAAAACAACTGGGATTTCTGGACATCTTTGCCTGAAGCATTGCACCAAGTCACAATCTTAATGTCAGACCGTGGTATTCCTAAAGGCTTTAGACATATGCACGGCTTTGGTTCACACACGTACTCAATGTATAACGACAAAGGTGAACGTGTATGGGTAAAATTCCATCACAGAACACAACAAGGTATTGAAAACTTACAACCTGATGAAGCTGCTAATATCATTGCTCATGATAGAGAATCATCACAACGTGATTTATTTGAAGCAATTGAGAATAAAGATTATCCAAAATGGAAATTATATATACAAGTAATGACAGAAGAACAAGCTAGAAATCATAAAGATAATCCATTTGATTTAACTAAAGTTTGGTATAAAGGCGATTATCCACTTATTGAAGTTGGGGAATGGGAACTTAACCGTAATCCAGATAACTATTTCCAAGATGTTGAACAGGCTGCTTTTGCACCAACAAATATTGTACCTGGTATAGATTTCTCTCCAGACAGAATGTTACAAGGTAGATTATTCTCATACGGTGATGCGCAACGTTATAGATTAGGTGTGAACCATTGGCAAATCCCAGTTAACCAACCTAAAGGTGTAGGCATTGAAAATATTTGCCCATTCAGTCGTGATGGTCAAATGAGAATTCTTGATAATAACCAAGGTGGCGGTACACACTACTATCCAAATAGTGATGGCTCATTTGAAGATCAACCTGAATTTAAAAAACCTGGGCTTAAAGTTGAAGGAGAAGCTTATGAATATGATTTCAGAGAAGACGATGATAACTACTTCGAACAACCAGGTCGTTTATTCAGATTACAATCAAAAGAACAACAAGAACGTATTTTTGAAAATACAGCCAATGAAATGCAAGGTACTACTTTAGAGGTACAACATCGTCATATTCGTCACTGCTATAAAGCGGATAGCGAGTATGGTAAAGGTGTTGCGAAAGCACTAGGCATTGACATTAATGATGTAGACCTAGAAATTGCAGATTAATAAGTGTATTTTGTTATACACGCATAACCATGTTTCATTCGCGTATAGAATGATATGAAAGCAGCTCATTTATTCTAAATATTTGAGTTATCTGTAATGCGAATATGATATTAAACGGATGATTTTTTACAATATAAAGTAAAAAATCATCCGTTTTTATATTTCGTGCTGAAGTATTAAGTATGGTTTAGTTTTTAAGTTGTTCCATTTATAAAAATAGCTTACAAAGTTGGAGAATTGTAAACTATTAAAGAATTGTTTAATTAACGCTAACAACATAATGTTTGACTGAATGATACCTAATTTTATGGCACAGTCATTAAAAATCTTTACCGTGTTTTTATACCTAAGAAGTTTTGTGAATAGAAATGCATTTTCCCACAATTATTACACAATAAAGTTATCATAGGTGTTGGATCATTTCCTAAAGAAGCTGTTAACAATGGTAGAAAATAATGTCCATCTAATATTTCAATATTTGGATGTTCACAGTTACATACGCTTTTATCTTTTGTTTTCTCCGTTATTGAATTGATTATGTGCTTTTTTTGATTATCAGTAATATGACGATTTTCCATATAAAACGCCTCCATATTTTTTAATATACGATTTCATTATAAGGCTTGGGGACCATGATTAATAGACGCTTAACTTATTTAAAAGTGTTAATTAAACACTTTATTGTTAAATAACTATTAAAATTGGTGAATAAATTATAATTTGTAATAAGCGATAGTAATTTTGTGTATTTAAAGTTTTAAATCACCATTATTTCAATGAATATTGAAACTAATAAAATGACTATATAATAAAAACGTCAATTCTATTGTAATGAAATAGAATTGACGTTTACGCTAAGTCCGAGATGTTTTATCCCAGACAATTAGCTTGAAGTGTCGTATTAAAAAGATAATAAAAGCACAGAATTATTTTGTTTCACGATGTAATGTGTATTTATTTAATCGTGGACAGAACTTTTTAAGTTCAATTCGTTCTGGATTATTACGCTTGTTTTTAGTGCTAATATAATTACGATCACCACATTCAGTACAAGCTAATGTTATATTTACGCGCAAAGTTAACACCTCTTTCTTAACAGGAATCATTACGTTTTAAAATATTACCATATTCTATTATTAATTTCAATAAGATTTAATTTTGAAAAGTGTATAGTTAATTATATTTTAAATTGATAATTATTATTTGGATTTTAATCATTTAATTATTTTAGTTTGATAAATGAATAGAATGTGTTATTATACAAAACGTAATTATTACGATTTAAAAGGAGAGAATATTATGGCTAAAAAATCCAAAATTGCTAAGGAACAAAAGAGAGAACGCTTAGTAGCACAATATTACGAATTGAGAAAAGCATTGAAAGAGCAAGGAGATTATGAAGCATTACGCAAATTACCTAGAGATGCTTCACCGACAAGACTGACACGCAGATGCAAAGTAACTGGCCGTCCAAGAGGGGTGCTCAGAAAGTTTGAAATGTCACGTATTGCATTTAGAGAACATGCGCATAAAGGTCAAATACCAGGCGTAAAAAAATCAAGTTGGTAATTTCAGACTTTAGTTCATTTACATTTAAGGTAAAAGCATGTATATTAACTATTGGTAAAGATAAATTAAATGTCATTGTTCGGAAATAACTATCGTATGTATAAGTATTTTTAGTTATAGTTATGAATTTCATTTGAAAATCTTACCTTTAAATACTATTTTATTAATAAATGTTAGGGGTTTATTTAATTATGAAGATATTTGATTACGAAGATATACAGCTTATTCCAAATAAATGTATTGTAAATAGTCGTTCAGAATGTGATACTACTGTGAAATTTGGACCAAAATCATTTAAATTGCCAGTGGTACCTGCGAACATGCAAACAGTAATGAATGAGACGTTAGCAGAATGGTTCGCTGAAAATGATTACTTCTATATTATGCATAGATTTGATGAAGAAGCGCGTATACCATTTGTTAAGAAAATGCATGATAAAGGATTATTTGCTTCAATCTCAGTTGGTATCAAAGAGCGTGAATTTGATTTTGTTGAAAAATTAGCACATGATAATGTGATTCCTGAATATATAACAATTGATATCGCTCATGGTCATTCAGATGCTGTCATTAATATGATTAAACATATTAAAAAGCACATACCTGAAGCATTTGTTATCGCTGGTAACGTTGGTACTCCGGAAGGCGTACGTGAACTGGAAAATGCTGGTGCAGACGCAACTAAGGTTGGTATTGGACCAGGTCGTGTTTGTATTACAAAAATTAAAACAGGTTTTGGCACAGGTGGTTGGCAATTAGCCGCGTTGAACCATTGTAGTAAAGCTGCACGAAAACCAATAATAGCTGATGGAGGAATCAGAACTCACGGTGATATTGCTAAATCAATTCGTTTTGGTGCATCAATGGTTATGGTAGGATCACTGTTTGCTGCACATGAAGAATCACCTGGTGAAACCGTTGAATTAGATGGAAAAATGTATAAAGAATATTTTGGTAGTGCGTCAGAATTCCAAAAAGGTGAACACAAAAATGTTGAAGGTAAAAAAATGTTTGTTGAGCATAAAGGTTTATTGAAAGACACATTAATTGAAATGCAACAAGATTTACAAAGTTCTATTTCATATGCAGGTGGCAATGATTTAAATTCATTAACTAAAGTGGATTATGTTATAGTAAGAAACTCAATCTTTAATGGAGATAGAGACTAATAAACTAGTGGGTGTAAAAAATTAAACGATTTTTATTATATGTAATTGTATTTCTTTGTATTGTTTTAATTACTCCAATCAAAGCATTTACACCTTTAGAAAATTTACAGCAACAATTTAAAGCAAAAGTAGATAGTTGGTCTTCTTCTGAACAGTCACAAACTGAAAATGCTTTAAAAGTACCTGATGAGCAAGAATTTGCTTTGAATAACATTCAAATGAATATGTCAAAGGATGAAGTTGAAACAAAACTGGGTAAGGCAAAACGTGTTACTTCAAATGAATATGGTACGCAATGGTATACTTACTATTCGGAGAATTATAAGCGTTTTATTATGGTAAGTTATATTAAAGGTAAAGTGAACGGACTATACAGTAATCAAAATGTTATTTCTTCAAAATCTAAAATCAAATACAATACTCCTAAAAATATAGTTAGAGAACGATTAGGTGATCCGATAACTGCAAAACGCAAAGGTCATTTAAGTATAGACGTTCGCGATAATGAATTTGACAATTTTAAAAAAGACAACATTTACACAACTGCTTTTTATGACAAACATAATGACAATAATCTTACTGCGCTACTATTAGTAAGTGAAAAAATGGAGAATAGACTTCAAAATCAATATGCAACACCATCGCGTAATTTAGCAAAAGGTTTTGAACTGCAAAACCTTGATTTGGTCAATGCTGAAAGAGTACAACATGGGTTAAATACGTTAGATTATTCGACGGCTATCTCTGATACAGCACGTAAACACAGCACTGATATGGCTGAGAATAATTATTTTGACCATAATAATCAATCTGGTGATTCACCATTTGATAGATTAGAACAAGATGGCCATGATTTTAATGCAGCTGGCGAGAATTTAGCTTATGGTCAACCAAGTAGTATATATGCTCATCAAGGATTGATGAACTCTTTAGGCCATAGAAAAAATATCCTTAAAGATGAATTTAGTACGTTAGGTGTCGGAGTTGATTTTAATGAACACAAACAACCTTATTGGACTGAAAATTATACGGGATAGTGTTTATACATTGTTGAAAAGGGTATCTGTATTCTGTGAGGATGAGGTATTATGACAACAAATAAAAAAGATCAAACAGAAGATATACTAGAAAAAGTAAAAGATGTTTTAGAAAAAAATGACAATAAATAAGAGGCTACGCTTAGAGCGTAGCCTCTTATTTATTGAGAGTGTCTTTATCTATAAAATTAAATTTCTCTAAATAGGCCGACAACTTTACCCAACACAGCAACTTGATCTAAATAGATTGGCGACATTGTACTGTTTTCCGGCTGTAAACGGTAACGTGTTTTTTCTTTGTAAAAACGTTTGACTGTAGCTTCATTCTCTTCTGTCATGGCTACAATAATATCACCATTTTCAGCAATCGTTTGGCTTCTTACGATAACTTTATCTCCATCCAATATTCCAGCTTCAATCATGCTATCACCAACAACATTTAAGATGAAAATATCACTGTTATGTGTAGATGTAAAGTGCTCAGGTAACGGAAAATACTCTTCAACATTTTCGACAGCAGTGATAGGTATACCTGCTGTTACTTTACCGATGACTGGCACGTGGATTGTGGATTCCATGTTTACAGTTTCACCTAATTGTTCGGTAACGATTTCGATTGCACGTGGTTTAGTTGGATCTCTTTTTATATAACCCTTTTCTTCTAATCTAGAAAGATGTCCGTGCACAGTTGAACTTGATGCTAAACCAACAGCTTCACCAATCTCTCGAACACTTGGCGGATAACCCTTTGAATGAACAGTCTGCTTAATATATTCAAAAATTTCATTTTGTCGCTTAGTTAATTCTCTCATAATAGGCACTCCCTACATTAATTTATTTTTATTATAGCATGTATTATTAACGTTTACAAACGTTTGTTCGTTTTTATATTGACAGAGAACAGATGTTCTGATAAAGTATAGCTACAAACAAACGTTCTTAGGAGTGACTTATATGCTTAAACTATATATATATCAAATCAAACCTTATATTGCAGTATTGTTAGCTACAATGGTTTTATGTACTGTATTCATATTGACTGCTTATTATAATACGGAATCAGAACAGACGTACGAAATGACAGATCATCAAATGACAAATGTTTCTACAAAAGACGAACAGTATCAAATGAACTCAGATGAAAAAAGCGAACGGACACTTAATCAATTTTTAGCTAAAGCCCAATAAAATATTAAGCCACTTTTATTGTGAAAGTGAATTTGCTTAGGAAAATGATAAAATAAGCGTAACTATTTAGTTTCGCTTATTTTTTTGTTATATTTTCTATATTATGAATTACGGAGGTTTATTATGGCGAAAAATGATGCCGTAGATATTAAGCGTATAAATGAGTTAGCAAAAAAGAAAAAGGAACAAGGGTTAACTGAATCTGAATCAAAAGAGCAATCGAAATTAAGGAAGGCATATTTAGATTCTTTCCGAAAAAGCTTTAAAAAACAAATTGAAAGTACAAGAGTTATTGATCCCGAGGGCAATGATGTAACACCTGAAAAGGTGAAAAAAATATTAGATTCTAAAGATAAAAAAGATAATAACTAAATCAATTTTTTGTTAAATAAATACTAAATAAGGTATAATAGTACTGAAACTTGCTATAAGAAAGGAAGTCATTTAGATGAATAAAGAAAAAGATCAATTAGCAATAGATACGATAAGAGCTTTAAGTATCGATGCTGTTGAGCAAGCAAACTCAGGTCACCCTGGATTACCAATGGGAGCTGCTCCAATGGCATATACTTTATGGACACGCCACTTAAATTTCAACCCCCAATCAAAAGATTTCTTTGATAGAGATCGTTTTGTATTATCTGCAGGGCATGGTTCTGCGTTGCTTTATAGTTTATTACATGTTTCAGGTAGTTTAGAATTGGATGAATTAAAACAATTTAGACAATGGGGTTCAAAAACTCCAGGTCATCCAGAGTTTAGACATACAGATGGTGTTGAAGTAACAACTGGACCATTAGGACAAGGTTTTGCTATGTCTGTAGGTATGGCAATGGCTGAAAAACATCTTGCTGGTAAGTTTAATAAAGAAGACGCTAACGTAGTAGACCACCATACTTATGTGATAGCTTCTGATGGGGATTTAATGGAAGGTATTTCGCATGAAGCTGCATCATTAGCTGGTCATAACCAATTAGATAAGCTTATCGTGTTATATGATTCAAATGATATTTCTTTAGACGGTGATTTAAACAAAGCATTTTCTGAAGATGTTAAAACACGCTTTGAATCATATGGTTGGGAACATATTTTAGTTAAAGATGGTAATGATATAGATGCTATCGATAATGCTATTAAAGAAGCTAAAGCTTCTGATGTACCAACAATTATCGAAGTAAAAACAATCATAGGTTACGGCGCACCAAACAAACAAGCTTCTCATGGTGTACACGGAGCTCCATTAGGTGAAGAAGAAAGAAAATTAGCATTAGAAAACTATGGTTTGGATCCTGAAAAACGCTTTAACGTACCTGATGAAGTATATGAAATTTTCCAACAAACAATGTTGAAACGTGCTAATGAAAAAGAAGAAAGCTGGAATAAACTTGTTGAAACATACAATGAAAAATATCCAGAATTAGCAGAATCATTTAAGTTAGCAATCAGTGGTGAATTACCAACGAACTACTCTGATGAATTGCCAGAATTTGAAGCAGGACATAGTGGTGCTTCACGTGCAGATTCTGGTGAAGTCATTCAAGCACTTAGTAAAACAGTGCCTTCATTCTTTGGTGGCTCAGCTGACTTAGCAGGTTCAAATAAATCAAACGTTAAAGATGCGGTTGATTTTGATAAAGATACACCTGAAGGTAAAAATATCTGGTTTGGTGTACGTGAATTTGCAATGGGTGCTGCAGTGAATGGTATGGCAGCTCATGGTGGTTTACACCCATATGGAGCGACTTTCTTCGTCTTTAGTGACTATTTAAAACCAGCACTTCGTTTATCAGCAATCATGGGATTAAATTCAACGTTTATTTTTACACATGATTCAATTGCTGTTGGTGAAGATGGTCCTACACATGAACCTATCGAACAATTAGCTGGTTTACGTGCAATTCCAAACATGAATGTTATTCGTCCAGCAGACGGTAATGAAACACGTGTAGCTTGGGAAGTAGCGATGGAATCAGAAAGTACGCCTACATCTTTAGTGCTAACGCGTCAAAACCTAACAACAATGGATTTACCTAAAGAAACTGTTGAAGAAGGTGTACGTAAAGGTGCTTATGTGGTGTTTGAATCAGATAAAGATCCAGAGTTCTTACTATTAGCTACAGGTTCAGAAGTTAATTTAGCTATTGAAGCTGCTAAAGATTTAGAAGGACAAGGTAAAGGTGTACGTGTTGTATCAATGCCTAACTGGCATGCATTTGATCAACAATCAGATGAATATAAAGCATCAATATTACCATCTTCAATTACAAAACGTGTAGCTATAGAAATGGCATCATCATTAGGTTGGCATAAATATATAGGTACTGAAGGTAAAGTTATTGGTATTGATGGATTTGGTGCAAGTGCGCCTGGTGATTTAGTAGTTGAAAAATATGGTTTCACTAAAGAAAACGTCCTAAATCAAATTCAATCGTTCTAATCATTTGTATAAAAGATAGCTAATATTTTGGTATGAGAGCAATTGTTCTCATACCAATTTTTATTTATAAATAAAAATTGGATTATATTTACAAACTGAAATTATAATTGATATAATACATAAGGTTGGAAATATAAATGAATTGAGTCACTCTTGAAAAGGAGTGCTTATTTTAGTAAAATGCATTAGGATAGGAAAGTGGGTGAAACAATGGCAACTTGGTTAGCAATTTTATTAATCGTGTTAGCACTTATTCTAGGACTAGTCGGTGGATTTTTCCTTGCGAGAAAATATATGATGGATTATTTGAAAAAGAACCCGCCAATTAATGAAGAAATGCTACGAATGATGATGATGCAGATGGGTCAAAAACCATCTCAAAAGAAAATAAATCAAATGATGACAATGATGAATAAAAATCAAGACGACGCATTCAAGAAGAAGAAATAACGTCTTGTGAAGGCTGATGATTACTACCTACTAGTAAATCGTCAGCTTTTTTGGTTTGAACAAATACCTATTATATTTAAAAAATGAGAATATAATCTAGGTTCGGTCATATAAATGTGATGGTGCTTAATTTTGCTATTTGCAAACCATACTATAATGATTCGAAATTTTATAGATGGATTAAGTTTTTTAAATGGGCATTAAAATAATTAAAGTGATAGTGAATGTAATTTATTTTTTAAATATTCAGTAAATATTTGATTGTAAAATCATATTTGTTATAATTTGTATATATAAGGGAGGTATTAATAAGTGAAGAGTGCTTATGACATGGAAGACAAAGAAGTTTTAGATCGACTAGCAAATATGCATATTAACTTTTCTACTGATGAAGCTTTCAAAGAATATCACAATGCGATGCAAATGCATGATATGAATTATCTTAGATATACTTTAGAAAATGCATTGTCAGCTTGTGATACAACACGTGCTATTTAAATAGCAATGAATAAGATAAGTCTGAAACAAGGCTTATTTTATTTTGAGTAATTTTCTATCAATACCTCCCGACGTTGGCATTAATCATTTGATATATACATAATTGAATTTTGAAATCTACAAATAAGGCTAAATAACATGTTATACAGATCAAATGAAACATATTAAAATTACTGAATGTTAAATAGTAAAATGATATACTATTTTAGGTGGAGATTTAGCCAGTAACATAAAGAAGGTGTAAGCATGTTATATTTAGTTTTTTCTATAGTTGTAGCTTTTTTAATGGGTATTGGGGTAATCGTTGTAAGAATGAAGGCGCAACAATATCCAGTAAATGAAAAGAAAATTATTTTACCGCCGTTTTTTATGGCAACAGGTGCATTAATGTATGTTGTTCCTTATTTCAGGTTAACAGGTATGGAAATAATAGAATGCATTATATTAGGCGTGCTTTTCTCAACGATATTGATTTGGACGTCTCGTTTTGAGACATACGGTAGTGAAATATATATGAAGCGTTCTAAAGCTTTTCCTATTATCTTAATTTCGCTATTGTTGATTAGAACGATTATAAAAATATTTATTAGTAATAAAATAGATCCAGGTGAAATTGCTGGCATGTTTTTCTTACTAGCATTTTGTATGATTGTACCTTGGAGGTTGGCTATGTTATATCAATATAAAAAAGTTAAGAAAACATTAATTAAATAAGCGAAATATGTAATAATACTAGTGTAATTGAATATGCTTGATACAAAAGGCTACTAAATTTCCTTAAAAATCATGGAATTTAAGTAGCCTGTTTTATATTTTGAGAAATTACTTGAGTATTAAGTTGGAGTATTATATCATAAAATCGAACGGATGTTCTATTAGGAGTGATAGAATGAAAATTATACATACAGCTGATTGGCATTTAGGTAGGATTTTGAATGGAAAATCTTTACTGGAAGACCAATCACATATATTAAACCAATTTATAGATAAAATGAACGACGAAAAACCAGACGTAATCGTAATAGCAGGTGATTTATACGATACAAGTTATCCGAACAAAGCAGCAATTCAGTTATTAGAAAATACAATTAATACGTTAAATTTAGAAATGAACATTCCTTTAGTGATTATAAGTGGAAATCACGACAGTAAAGAACGGTTAAATTATGGCTCGAAGTGGTTTGAAAAATCTCAACTTTATATTAGAACCTCATTAGAAGATATGTGTTATCCTATTTCGATTGGAAATATTGATTTTTATACATTACCATTTTCTACTGTGAATGAAACAAGTTATTTTTTTAATGATAAAACGATTGAAACGCATCAACAAGCCGTGAATAAATCAATAGAATTTATAACGCAGAATATAAATGAAAATAAAGTGAATATGTTGGTAGGTCATCTCACAGTCCAAGGAGGTATTCGCAGCGAATCTGAAAGAGCATTGACAATTGGCACTGTTGAATCAGTTGCAGAAAATTCATTCCAGCAATTTGATGCAGTATTGTTAGGCCATTTACATCATCCATTTAGTATAAATTCGAATGTTATTCATTATAGTGGTTCTTTATTACAATATTCTTTTTCAGAAGCTACACAACCTAAAGGTTATAGGGTAATTGAAGTGATAGATCATAAATTAAAAAATAAATTTAAACCATTAACACCTTTAAGGCAATTAGAAGTCATTGAAGGAGACTATGAAGATGCTATCCAAGAAAAATTAGACATAAAAGATAAAAACAATTATTTACATTTTAAGCTAAAACACATGTCACATGTTAGTGATCCTATGATGCATTTGAAACAAATTTATCCAAACACGTTGTCACTTACCAATAGTTCGTTTGAATTTAATACCCCGTTACATCATGAAAATATAGAAATACAAAAATTAGATGATAAAACAATCATTAATAAATTTTTTGAAAATATGACGGATGAAACATTAACGAGCGTTCAAAATAATAAAATTGGTAAAGTTTTAAATCATTTACTTGAAGGAGATCAGACTAAATGAGACCTTTAACTTTAAAATTAACTAATTTCGGCCCGTTTTTAGACGAAACAATTGATTTTCAACAAATAAATAATGATCAATTGTTTTTAATTAGCGGAAAAACGGGATCAGGGAAAACGATGATATTTGATGCTATTGTGTTCGCTTTATTTGGTGAAGCATCGACAAAAGATAGAAACGAAGGGGATTTACGTAGTCACTTTGCAGATGGTAAATCACCAATGGTCGTTGAGTTCGAGTTTAAATTGAGAGATTGTATTTATAAAATTAATCGACAAGGTGCATTTGTAAAAGAAGGCAATAAAAATAAAACACTTGGTCAACTTTCAATTTATCAACTTGAAGATACATATGAATTACGTGAAAGTAAAGTGAATGCTGGAAATCAATTTATTAGAACGTTACTTGGAGTTAATTCAGAACAGTTTAGACAATTATTTATCCTTCCTCAGGGTGAATTTAAACGTTTCTTATTATCTAAAAGTATAGAAAAACAAGAAATACTAAGAACATTGTTTAATAGTCAAAGATTTGAAGAAATACAAAAATTGTTAAATGATGATGTTAAAGAGGTAAGGGCGAATATTGAAAAGCGATATCATACACTTGAAACGGATTGGATGGATTTGGATACTTTTGATGATACCGCGTTAAAAGAATATAAAGAAGTTAGTTCAAGACAAACTGATAAAATTAAAGCATTAATACCACAATTCAAAAGCATAGGTGAATCTATTCAAAATGATTTATTAGCAGCTGAAAAAAGAAGTATTGAAAAATTTGAGCAAGCTGAAAATTTATTAAATCGTAATTTAAAACTTCAAGATGCTATGACAAGCCTTGAACAAAATAAACAAAAGCAAGAAGCTTTGTTATCCAATGAAAATCATATAAAAAATCAAATAAAACTATTAAATGAGATCACTGAGGTAAGACCACTTTCTAATTTACTTGATTCAAAAGAGAAACTTTTAAAAAAGCACGAAGAGATAAAAAAAGATAAAACAGAAACAAAAGCAGTCATTTCAAATTTACAAAGACAATTAGAAGACTACGAGAAACAATTTGAAAAACATCAGAAACTATCTGAAACAATAGAGAAATCGAAATCATTTATAGAAAATTCTAAAATATTTTACAATAAATTTGATAAGTATAAAGATATATATCAACAAAGAGAAAATTTAAATTACACATATGTCGAGTTAAAATCAACGTATGAGCAACAAAAACAACTACTTAATCAATATATTGAAAAATTAAATGACAGAGAACCAGATTATAAAAGAAATGAACAACTTAATGAAAAAATACATCAGTTGGATTATGAAATTAAAGTTAACAAACAAAATGAGTTGAATAAAAACGAATATCAAGACTTGCAAAAGCGACAAACTAACATAACAAACCAAACTGAACTTATTAATTCTGAAATGCGTGCATTAGACGCTAAATATGAAGCAATCGATAAAACTAATATAGATTTAAATAATAAACAAGATATGATATCTAAGTTACAATCAGTGCTAGCTATAGGTGATACTTGCCCACTTTGTGGCAATGAAATTCATGAAATTGAACATCATATAGATTTTGATGAACTTACCAAAAGACATAGTCAGCTTGATCATATAGAACAACAACGTCTAAAATTAAAAGAGCAAAAAATTAAATATGAAAGTGAATGGCATCACATTTCAGAACAGTTACATAGATTTAACTTAGATGATTTAGAAAAAACAAATTATACTGAGCTAGAATTAACTAAAGATAACTTATTAAAAGAAAAAAGATTGCTAGAAGAGGAAAGTGAAGTAATTAGAAACCTTCAAGAGAAAATTTTTAATCTAAGGCAGAAATCACATGAGTTAGAATTGGATTTAAAAACGCAACAATTCAAATTAGATGAAAATACATTGATGATAAATGATTTTGAAAATACAACACAATATACAGACGTGGATAAATTTATTACTGCTTATGACAATTCATTAGTGAAAGTCAATGATTATCAAAAGCAATATGAATGGTTAGTACAGCAACTTCAAGAATCTAAAAACGCATTGTCGCTTGAAATGAATAACAAAACACATCTTGACAATACTGAAAAGAGTTTGCAAAAGGATATTAAAGAAGCGAACCATAAAATCAACAATGAAATGAATAGAATTGGCTTTACATCATTAAAAGATGTAGAACACACGATTAATGAAATTCCTAATAAAACGAAAATAGAAGCAGAAATCAACAAATTTAATCAAGAGAAACAACAATTTGAGATTATCATCAAACAGCTGGAAACAGAAATTAATGACCAAGAATTATGTGATATTAATCAATTAAAAAAAGATTATGAGCAGGAAAAAATACAACTAGATCATGCCAAAGCGATGTTAAGTAAACATAATTATAAACTTGAGTTTAACAACAAGAAAATTGATAATATTTATGCTATTATAAATCATTTAGAAAAAGAACTACAAGAACAACAAGAAGTTTTTCAATTAGCAGAAGTTTTATCTGGGAAAAATGAACAAAAATTAACTTTAGAAAATTTTGTTTTAATTTATTATTTAGAACGCATACTTGCGCATGCGAACCAACGCTTATCATTGATGACAGGTGAAAGGTATCAATTAGTTAGAAGGGAACAAACTTCAAAAGGGTATAGTGGCTTAGAAATAGATGTATTTGATTCGCACTCTAATAAGAAAAGACATATTACTTCTTTATCAGGAGGAGAAACCTTCCAGGCATCCTTAGCGCTGGCTTTAGGTCTGAGTGAAGTAGTACAACAGGAATCTGGTGGCATTGCATTAGATTCGATGTTTATAGACGAAGGATTTGGTACTTTAGATCAGGAGACCCTAGAAACTGCTTTGGATACACTACTTAGTTTAAAATCTTCTGGAAGAATGGTTGGAATTATTTCTCATGTTAGTGAATTAAAGCAACGTATTCCACTTATTTTAGAAGTGCAGACAGAACAATACCAAAGTAAAACAAAGTTTATAAAACAATAAAAGCATAAAAACAGTGAATTGCTTTATGAACAGTAATTCACTGTTTTTAATCTTAAAGAAATAGGTATATAAGGGCATTGAAGATGGTTATTTGATGATACTTATTTAAATAATTTCATTTTAAAATAAACTTAATGGAAGTTTATACATGGATGATATGTTGATTTAGGTTATAAGTTTAGTTTAATCATCTATTAATAATATGCAAAAGCCTTGTTTTTTATTGAGAATAGCTTAGACAAATAGCGCTAAATTTAAAACTAGGGGTGAAGTATTTGTAACAAAGAGTCTTATTATAAAAAGGAAATAGCAACAAGTTAGCTCGTCTTATGAATTAAAGGTAGAATGTCCAAATCACAAAATAATCCCGTAAATGAATGTTGAAAATTCATTTGCGGGATTATAGTTTAAGGAATTTCATCCTAATTTCTTACAAAAATACGAGCGTACTAAATAATAGATCGTGTTAACGTTTATTGTTTGTCACGTAATAAATCACGAATTTCTGTTAATAGTACTGTGTTTTCTTCAATTTCTTCTTCTTCTTGTTTAATCAATGTATTTGCAATTTTAACAAATATAAATAGTGCGAATGCAATAATAATAAAGTCAATAATCGATTGTACAAACATACCATATTTGATACCCATGAAGGACCAACTTTTGGCAAAATCAACGGTACCGAAGATTAAACCGATTAATGGCATGATAATATATGATACCAAAGCTGTTACAATTTTGTTGAAAGCTGCACCCATAACTACAGCTACTGCTAAATCTAAGACATTCCCTTTCAATGCAAAATCTTTAAATTCTTGTAGCATATTATTAACCTCTCTTAATTAAATATATTTAATATAAATGTTATTATACAATATTTATTAAATTATGAAAATACTTTTTAAAAGTGAATTTGATATTAACATAGATGTTTGTTATTCTTATGAATGGTTAAACTAAAAAATAGAAATAAATTTATTTTTGCAAATTTCTATTTAGATTTAAAATTTAATATGAATATGAAAGGGAGTAATTAATTGTGAATTCTTCTGAAAATCAACCAAACGGTAAGAAGATATCCCCAGTATTTATTTATAGTGCGATTATTGTTGGTATCGTTGTTTTAATCGGGGCAATTGTTCCAGAACAATTTGACAATGTTACTAACACAATTAAGCTATGGATTACAGATAAATTGGGTTGGTATTACTTAATTCTTACGACGTTTATTGTTTTCTTCTGTATTTTCCTAATTTTTAGTCCTATTGGAAAATTAAAGCTCGGTAAACCAAATGATAAACCAGAGTTTAATACGATATCTTGGTTTGCGATGCTATTCAGTGCTGGTATGGGGATAGGACTTGTGTTCTACGGTGCTGCTGAACCTATGGCAGATTTTGCTGCACCGCCAAATGCGGAACCTAAAACTACTGCAGCATATACTGAAGCATTACGTTCTACGTTTTTCCATTGGGGATTCCATGCGTGGTCTATTTATGGTGTTGTTGCATTAGCACTTGCTTACGCTCAGTTTAGAAAAGGAGAACCAGGACTTATCTCAAGAACGTTACGCCCTATCTTAGGCAATAAAATAGAAGGTCCAATTGGAACGATCATTGACGTGTTAGCAGTATTTGCAACAGTTGTCGGTGTTGCTGTTTCGTTAGGTATGGGTGCACTACAAATCAATGGTGGTTTGAATTACCTATTTGGTGTACCAAATACTATTTGGGTACAAGCAATCATTATTGTGATCGTTACGATTCTATTTATTATGAGTGCATGGTCAGGTTTAAGTAGAGGTATCCAATACTTAAGTAATTTAAATATTAGCTTGGGTGCGGTCTTAATGATTGCAGTTTTAATTATTGGACCAACTGTGTTGATATTAAATATGATGACAAGTTCAACAGGTAGTTTATTAAATTCATTCCTATTTAATACTTTTGATACAGCAGCTCAAAACCCACAAAAACGTGAATGGATGTCTAGCTGGACACTTTACTATTGGGGCTGGTGGTTAAGTTGGAGTCCATTCGTAGGTATCTTTATAGCACGTGTTTCTAAAGGTCGTTCAGTACGTGAATTTATTGCTGGTGTACTTTTAGTACCTGCTTTAGTAAGTTTTGTATGGTTCAGCGTATTTGGTGTATTAGGTATTGAAACTGGTAAGAAAAATCCAGAACTATTTAATATGACTGCTGAAACACAACTATTTGGTGTGTTTAATGAAATACCATTTGGAATTATATTGTCGTTGATAGCACTAGTACTCATTGCATCATTCTTTATTACATCTGCCGACTCTGCAACATTTGTATTAGGTATGCAAACGACATTTGGTTCATTAGAACCTTCAAATGTTGTTAAAGTGACTTGGGGTATTGCTCAGTCATTAATTGCTTTCGTATTACTATTTGCAGGTGGAGGAAATGGTGCAGATGCGTTGAATGCAATTCAAAGTGCTGCGATAATTAGTGCGTTACCATTCTCCTTTGTAGTTATAATGATGATGATTTCTTTCTACAAGGATGCAAATAAGGAACGTAAATTCTTAGGCTTAACTTTAACGCCTAACAAACACAGATTACAAGATTATGTACAATATCAACAAGAAGATTTTGAAGATGATATAATTAATAGAAGAGCGCCGTTAAGAGACGCTGAAAAATCTGAAAAATAGTCTTAAAAACTGAGGGCCAACATAGGCTCTCAGTTTTTTGTTTAGATACTAATTGCTCTAAATTAATGATAATGATTCTCAATTAATAATAATAACTTATTACACGATACACTCGCGATAAGTTTTGCTTATACATACTGATTGTAAATTCAAATCTAAATTATAGAGGTTTATAATGGTAGGTAGTTGTTTTAAGTTACATATAATTATACAATTTAATTAACGGCATATAATTACTAAAATTTTCAAGGGGGATTTATATGGCTTCTAATTTAAAAGAGCAAGCGAAAAAGTCATTCGAGCTAAATGGGAAATCATACACATACTATGATTTAAAAACTTTAGAAGAACAAGGTTTAACAAAGATATCCAAATTACCATATTCGATTAGAGTTTTACTAGAATCTGAATTGAGACAAGAAGATGGATTTGTTATTTCTGAAGAGCACATCAAAGCATTGTCAGAATTCAATAAAGGTACAGAAGGTGAAGTACCTTTCAAACCATCTCGTGTTATTTTACAAGATTTCACTGGTGTACCTGCAGTTGTTGACCTAGCGTCATTACGTAAAGCTATGAATGATGTTGGGGGAGACTTAAACAAAATCAACCCTGAAGTGCCAGTAGATTTAGTTATCGATCACTCAGTTCAAGTAGATAGCTATGCGAATCCAGACGCACTAGAAAGAAATATGAAATTAGAATTTGAAAGAAACTATGAACGTTATCAATTCTTAAATTGGGCTACTAAAGCATTTGATAACTATAGTGCAGTTCCACCAGCAACTGGTATTGTACACCAAGTTAACTTAGAGTACTTAGCAAACGTTGTTCACGCACGTGAAGTAGACGGAGAAACAGTTGCTTTTCCAGATACTTTAGTAGGTACTGACTCACATACAACTATGATTAATGGTCTAGGTGTATTAGGTTGGGGTGTAGGTGGTATTGAAGCCGAAGCTGGTATGCTTGGTCAACCTTCATACTTCCCAATTCCTGAAGTGATTGGTGTTAGATTATCTAATGCGTTACCTCAAGGTGCTACTGCAACTGATTTAGCATTACGTGTAACACAAGAATTACGTAAAAAAGGCGTTGTTGGTAAATTTGTTGAGTTCTTTGGTCCAGGTGTAGAACATCTACCATTAGCAGATAGAGCTACAATTGCAAATATGGCGCCTGAATATGGTGCAACTTGTGGCTTCTTCCCTGTAGATGAAGAATCTTTAAAATATTTACGTTTAACTGGTCGTTCAGACGAACAAATTGAATTAGTTAAAACATATTTAGAAGAAAACAATATGTTCTTTACTGCTGATAAAGATGAACCAGATTATACAGACGTTGTTGAATTAGACTTAGCTACAGTTGAAGCTTCACTTTCAGGTCCGAAACGTCCACAAGATTTAATCTTCTTAAGTGATATGAAAGAAGAATTTGAAAAATCTGTTACTGCACCAGCTGGTAACCAAGGTCATGGTTTTGATGAGAGTGAATTTGATAAAACAGCAACAATTGAATTTAAAGATGGTTCTAAAACACAAATGACTACAGGTGACCTTGCTATTGCAGCAATTACATCTTGTACAAATACATCAAATCCATATGTTATGTTAGGTGCCGGTTTGGTAGCTAAGAATGCAGTAGAAAAAGGCTTGAAAGTACCTGAATATGTTAAAACATCGTTAGCGCCAGGTTCTAAAGTTGTTACTGGTTATTTAAGAGATTCTGGTCTGCAAGAATATTTAGATGACTTAGGATTTAATTTAGTAGGTTATGGTTGTACGACATGTATCGGTAACTCAGGCCCATTATTAGAAGAAATCGAAAAAGCGATTGCTGAAGAAGATTTACTTGTGACTTCTGTTTTATCAGGTAACCGTAACTTTGAAGGACGTATTCATCCATTAGTAAAAGCGAACTATTTAGCATCACCTCAATTAGTAGTTGCATACGCACTTGCAGGTACAGTCGATATTGATTTACAAAATGAACCTTTAGGTAAAGGTAAAAATGGAGAAGATATCTACTTGAAAGATATTTGGCCAACAATTAAAGAAGTCGCAGACACTGTAGACAGTGTTGTTACTCCTGAATTGTTTAAAGAAGAATATGAAACTGTTTATAATAATAATGAAATGTGGAATGAAATCGATGTAACAGACCAACCGTTATATGATTTCGATCCAGAGTCAACTTATATTCAAAATCCATCATTCTTCCAAAACTTATCTAAAGAACCTGATGATATTAAATCATTAAATAATTTACGTATTATGGGTAAATTTGGAGATTCAGTTACGACTGACCATATTTCTCCAGCAGGTGCTATCGGTAAAGATACACCAGCAGGTAAATATTTATTAGATCATGACGTACCTATTCGTCAATTTAACTCTTATGGTTCTCGTCGTGGTAACCATGAGGTAATGGTTCGTGGTACTTTTGCTAATATTCGTATTAAAAACCAATTAGCACCAGGTACAGAAGGTGGTTTCACAACTTATTGGCCTACTGGTGAACAAATGCCTATATATGATGCAGCGATGAAATATAAAGAAGATGGCACTGGTTTAGTAGTATTAGCTGGTAATGATTACGGAATGGGCTCTTCTCGTGACTGGGCAGCTAAAGGTACAAATTTACTAGGTGTTAAAACTGTAATCGCTCAGAGTTATGAACGTATTCACCGTTCTAACTTAGTTATGATGGGTGTGTTACCTTTACAGTTTAAAGATGGCGAATCTGCTGATAGTTTAGGCTTAGATGGTACAGAAACGATTTCAGTAGATATCGATGAAAGTGTAAAACCACATGATTTAGTAAAAGTAACTGCTGAAAAAGAGAATGGAGAAGTTATTGACTTCGAAGCAGTTGCACGTTTCGACTCACATGTAGAAATTGATTACTATCGTAATGGCGGTATTTTACAATTAGTATTAAGAAATAAATTAGCAAATTAACTGTGCATTATGAATATAGTTAAGGCTGAGACAATATTTTGTGTCTCAGCCTTTATTTTAATTTGTGAACGTTGAATAGATTTTTTAAACGTTAGCGTTTTATCTTTAGCTCGGTGAGTCTATAATCAACGAATTTTAAAATGTGATTTCTGCCTTGCATTCTTTTTTATGTTAATATTTATATATAAGTACTACGAACAATTGAAAAGAGGACGTTTATAATGATTTATAGTATTACAGAAATTCCTTCACGTTATGCAGAAACAGATCAAATGGGTGTGATTTATCACGGTAATTATCCAACATGGTTTGAGGTTGCACGTACAGATTATATATCAAAATTAGGTTTTAGCTATAAAGCTATGGAAGAATCTGGTATTATTTCACCGGTTACAGATTTAGATATTAAGTATATAAAAACAATACAGTATCCTGAAACTGTGAAAATTAAGACATGGGTTGAAAAATATACGCGTTTAAGATCAATTTATCGTTATGAAGTATATAACGAAGTAGGTGATTTAGCGACTACTGGTTCAACTGTTTTGACTTGTATTAGAAAGGATAACTTTAAGCCTATTAGATTGGATAGATATTTTCCTGAATGGCATGCAATGTATGCCGATGTAGATAAAAGAAATCAAGCAGGAGAAACATTTGAAGTGAAAAATGGCATACTTTAATATAATAGTTGTAGTTAAATGTATAAATGCATAATTAAGTGTATGCGTATGTATTTATATACAATGATTGATTTACAATGTGTTGTTGAAATGTACACAAGATTATCAAAATGATAAATAAAAAGAGCCTGAAATGGAACCAGGCTCTTTTTAAGTATATATTTATATATGAATGATCAATTGTGTTATGTGAATTGAGTTCTATTATTATTTAGCAGAATATGAAATTTCATCGACACTATCATTGACGTCTATGAATAAATCATGGTCTTCAAAATACCATAAGTCTTTTTCTGCAATTACTACATCTAAGCCGTCAAAATGATTTTCGTAACCAATTTCTACATCATCTTTTTGATCAACACTGAATGCAGGGCTAAACCCTTGTTTTAATTGGAATTCTCCACCATAGCGAACGAAAAATTGTAAGACTTTGTTATCTTCAGGTAAATCAAGTTCATCTTTAAACCAAGATACAGCGTTATCTGAAAGTTTTATATCCATAATAAAAGTCCCCTCTCATTTCACAAGTTTTAAACTTGTGACCATTGGTTACTAATTTTTAAATTAGTACTATATCTATTACCCAAATTTGAGTAACAATAAAAGTAGTATAACATAATTAAGTATTATTTTCTTTAAATTCAAATTGTTCAATATGTTTTAGGTTGAGGGAAGGAATTTTTAATAATGTTGTGAATTAGTGTGACATAATTAAGAGTATTATAATATTCTGAAGTGTATATTGTTATTTTAGTGAATAAAAAAATAGTGAAACAGAAGTCTGTGTTAAAGATTTCTGTTTCACTATGTTGGAAAGCTGGCTAATAAACAAGTTTTTGTGTTGTCGTTTTCTATTAGCCAAATATTCATATCTACTTTTCAATAGTTGAGACATAAGAATATCTCAGACTGAGCAATGTTTGCTATTTTTTATTGATTGCTAGTGACTTTTGTAATAGTTACATCCATTTAATTTTTGGCTCTTCGCCTTTAAAAATCCTCACGATATTTGTTCGATGTCTAAATATTAATAAGACGCCTACACCGAAACTCACGACTAATAAGATATAATCACGAATTAACAGCGCACCGATAACACAACAGATTGATGCTATGATACTCGAAAGTGATACATACTTTGTTAAATAAAGTATGCCAAAGAAAATCGCTGCTAAAATGAGTAATAGTAGAGGATTGATTCCAAGTATCACACCTGCACTTGTGGCAACTGCTTTTCCACCTTTAAATCCAAGGTAAATTGGATACACATGACCTAGAATTGCAAATGCGCCTACGATGAGTCCATTTGTGAAAAATGTACTAATAGCACCATCTGCATGTACTGGTAACCAAAGTGGTAAGAATACAACAATAAATCCTTTAAATATATCTAAAAATGTAACTAGGAATCCTGCAGGTTTACCTAACACTCTAAAACTATTTGTTGCTCCTGTATTCCCACTACCAAATTGTCTAATATCTTTTTTGAAAAATAATTTACCTATTACATAGCCACTTGGGAAAGCACCAATGAGATAACTTAAAATTAACATGATTATTATCATCACCATACATAATCCACATCCTTTAATGACATTAAAATTATTTTACCACATATGACCACGGTTAGACGAACAAAAATTTATAACTGTAGTAAAACACGGTTCAAATATAATTTGATACTTGCAATTTATCAAGATTTATATAAGAATAACTAATGTATAGTTTTAAAAACGAACGTACGTTTGTAGGAGGGCGAAACGATTGGCAATGAACAAACAAAATAATTATTCGGATGATTCCATTCAGGTTTTGGAAGGGCTAGAAGCCGTTAGAAAAAGACCTGGTATGTATATTGGTTCTACCGATAAAAGAGGATTACATCATTTAGTGTATGAAGTTGTCGATAATTCCGTCGATGAAGTATTAAACGGCTTTGGTAATGAAATAGCAGTTACAATAAATAAAGATGAAAGTATTACTATAGAAGATGATGGACGTGGGATGCCGACTGGTATTCATACATCGGGCAAACCAACTGTTCAAGTAATATTTACAGTACTTCATGCAGGCGGTAAATTTGGACAAGGTGGATATAAAACTTCAGGAGGTTTACATGGTGTAGGTGCATCAGTCGTAAACGCATTAAGTGAATGGTTAGAAGTAGAAATTTACAGAGATGGCGCTATTTATAAACAACGATTCAGTCAAGGTGGTATACCAGCTACAGGCCTAGAAAAACTAGGGAAAACTAAAAAAACAGGTACTAAAGTTACCTTTAAACCAGATGCTGAAATTTTCAAATCAGCAACCTCTTTTAACTATGACGTGCTAAGCGAACGTTTACAAGAATCAGCATTTTTGCTTAAAAATCTTAGAATTACGCTTAAGGATTTAAGATCTGGTAAAGAAAGAGAAGATGTATTCCATTATGAAGATGGCATTAAAGAATTTGTAAGTTATGTAAATGAAGGTAAAGAAGTGTTACATGATGTAGCAAATTTTGTTGGTACTGCTAATGGAATAGAAGTAGAGGTCGCATTTCAATATAATGATCAATATTCGGAGAGTATCTTAAGTTTTGTCAATAATGTACGTACTAAAGATGGCGGTACGCATGAAGTTGGCTTTAAAACAGCCATGACGAGAGTATTTAATGACTATGCTAGACGTATTAATGAATTGAAAGAAAAAGATAAGAATCTAGATGGTAATGATATACGTGAAGGTTTGACAGCGATTATTTCTATTCGTATTCCAGAAGAATTATTACAATTTGAAGGACAAACTAAGTCTAAGTTAGGCACGCCTGAAGCGAGAAGTGCAGTAGATTCTGTTGTATCTGAAAAATTACCTTATTATTTAGAAGAAAAAGGACAATTGTCAAAAGCACTCGTTAAAAAAGCATTAAAAGCCCAGCAAGCAAGAGAGGCAGCACGTAAAGCAAGAGAAGATGCACGATCTGGTAAGAAAAATAAACGAAAAGATACGTTGTTATCAGGAAAATTAACACCTGCACAAAGTAAGAATACAGAGAAAAAAGAACTGTATTTAGTTGAGGGTGATTCAGCTGGCGGTTCTGCAAAATTGGGACGTGACCGCAAATATCAAGCGATTTTACCATTAAGAGGTAAAGTTATAAACACTGAAAAAGCACGTTTAGAAGATATTTTTAAAAATGAAGAGATTAACACGATTATCCACACAATAGGTGCAGGTGTAGGTAATGAATTTAAATTAGAAGATAGCAATTATAACCGCGTCATTATAATGACAGATGCTGATACTGATGGTGCGCACATTCAAGTGCTTTTACTAACATTTTTCTTTAAATATATGAAACCTTTAGTAGAAGCAGGAAGAGTATTTATAGCCTTACCGCCATTATACAAACTGGAAAAAGGTAAAGGTGCTTCTAAGAAAATAGAATATGCATGGACAGATGAAGAATTAGAAAAATTACAAAAAAAATTAGGTAAAGGATTTAGTTTACAGCGCTATAAAGGTTTAGGTGAAATGAACGCTGATCAATTATGGGAAACAACGATGAACCCAGATACAAGAACGTTGATTCGAGTACAAGTTGATGATGAGTTACGTTCATCGAAACGCGTAACAACTTTAATGGGAGACAAAGTAGCTCCTAGACGTGAGTGGATTGAAAACCACGTTGAATTTGGTCTTCAAGAAGATCAAAGTATTCTGGATAACAATGAAATTCAAATACTAGAACAGGATTATTCTGATGAGGAGGAAATGAATTGAGTGAAATAATTCAAGATTTGTCGCTGGAAGATGTTATTGGCGACCGATTTGGTAGATATAGTAAATACATCATTCAAGAGCGTGCATTACCAGATGTTCGTGATGGGCTTAAACCTGTTCAAAGACGTATTTTATACGCTATGTATGCTAGTGGTAATACATTTGATAAAAATTTCCGTAAAAGTGCAAAAACAGTCGGTGATGTCATCGGACAATATCATCCGCATGGTGATATATCTGTATATGATGCGATGGTTCGATTAAGTCAGGACTGGAAATTGCGACATGTTTTGATAGAAATGCAAGGTAATAATGGTAGTATCGATAACGATCCAGCAGCAGCCATGCGTTATACAGAAGCGAAATTAAGCAGAATTTCAGAAGAGCTATTAAGAGATATTAATAAAGAAACAGTGCCATTTATGCCTAACTACGATGATACGACAATGGAACCTATGGTTTTACCAGCTAGACTGCCACATTTGTTAATTAATGGAAGTACAGGCATATCTTCAGGTTATGCTACGGATATACCACCGCATAATCTCGCTGAAGTTATTCAAGCAACATTGAAGTATATAGATAACCCAAATATCACAGTAAGCCAGTTGATGAAGTATATCAAAGGTCCCGATTTTCCTACTGGTGGTATTATTCAAGGAATAGACGGTATTAAGAAAGCGTATGAAACCGGAAAAGGTAAAATTGTTGTGCGCTCTAAAGTTGATGTTGAAGAATTAAGAAATGGTAGAAAAGAACTCATCGTTACTGAATTACCTTATGAAGTTAATAAAAGTGCACTTGTTAAAAAGATGGATGAACTGCGGGCAGATAAAAAAGTAGATGGTATTGTAGAAGTACGTGATGAAACTGACCGTACAGGGTTACGTATTGCCATCGAATTAAAGAAAGATGTTAATAGCGAAGCGGTTGCTAATTATTTATATAAAAATACAGACTTACAAGTGGCATATAATTTTAATATGGTAGCAATAAGTGATGGTAGACCGCTTCTTATGGGTATTCGTCAATTTATAGACAGTTATCTCAATCATCAAATTGATGTAGTTACAAAGCGTACACGTTTTGAATTGGATAATGCAGAAAGTAGAATGCATATTGTAGAAGGTCTCATGAAGGCTTTGTCAATTTTAGATGAAGTTATTAAGCTCATTAGAAATTCAAAAAATAAAAAAGATGCTAAAGATAATTTAGTTTCTGAGTTTGATTTTACAGAAGCACAAGCTGAGGCGATAGTTACGTTGCAGTTATATCGTCTGACAAATACAGATATTGTACAACTACAAGAAGAACATGATGAATTAAAAGCTAAAATTGCACATTTAAAAAATATATTAGATAATCATGATGCTTTGTTAAATGTTATCAAGGAAGAATTGAGCGAAATTAAAAATAAATATAAACAACAACGTTTATCTTCTATAGAAGCTGAAATCAGTGAAATTAAGATTGATAAAGAAGTTATGGTGCCAAGTGAAAATGTGATTATGAGTATTACGAAACATGGTTACATTAAACGAACATCGTTACGTAGCTTTAATGCAAGTGGTGTAGAAGAGCTAGGTGTGAAAGATGGCGATGCAATGCTCAAATACCAAGAAGTCAATACATTAGACACAGCATTAGTATTTACGAATAAAGGCAGACATCTTTATATTCCGGTTCATAAACTTTCAGAGATTAAGTGGAAAGATTTAGGACAGCATGTATCACAGATTGTACCCATTGATGAAGGCGAGCATGTTATCGATGTTTACTGTGAAAATGATTTTAGACCAGACGCATTTTATATTTTAGCTACGCGCAATGGCATGATTAAGAAAAGCAATGTCTCTATGTTTAAAACATCAAGATATAACAAACCACTTGTTTCTATGAAGCTAAAAGATAATGATGAAGTGATAAATGTAATGAGATTAGATGAACCACAAGCGATTACCGTTTTAACACACAAAGGTATGTCATTAACTTACAGTAGTGAAGAGTTATCAGATACAGGACTTAGAGCCGCTGGTGTTAAATCGATTAACCTTAAAAGTGAAGACTTTGTTGTCTTAACCCAAATCGTTAATGAAAAAAATACGATCTTGATGGCAACACAACGAGGTTCATTAAAACGCATAGGATTCAATATTTTACAAAATGCCAAACGTGCACAACGTGGTATTACTTTATTAAAAGAGCTTAAAAAATCACCGCATCGCATCGTAGCAGCTAACGTTGTGCAGCCAGATCATACGATTTATACAATATATTCAAAACAACATGAAGAAAGTGGCAATATTAAAGATATTCATTTATCAGAACAATATACTAATGGCAGCTTTGTAGTAGATGTTAAAGAGTTTGGCGACGTTGTTAGTATGATTGTTAAATAACTTTAATTTTAAAATTTTGTTAGTAAATACAACAATATAATGATAAAATACCTATAAGGTGTAACAAAAATGAAGCAAGAGATTTATAGTAATGTGAAAAAGTTTAGTGCAAGGCGTAATGTTTTATACTGAACTGATTCATTCATTTTCATGTCTACATAAGCATTGAATTTTGTTTATAAACATGAATGCGACTATAAATCTCTTGATTTTACTATGAAAATTAAATTGTATAGATGAGAGGGATTAAATTGAGCAATTTTGATAGTTTGATTCCGGATTGGTTCAAAGCATTTGTTCAAGTCGGGAATGATTTAATCTGGTCACAATACTTAATTGGACTATTAATCACAGCAGGTATATTTTTTACTATTGGATCTAAGTTCGTACAATTAAGATGGATACCGGAAATGTTTCGAGCAATTGGAGAAAAACCTGAAACATTAGAAAATGGGAAAAAAGGTATTTCACCATTCCAAGCATTCGCGATTAGTGCAGGTTCTCGTGTTGGTACAGGTAATATAGCCGGTGTTGCGACAGCAATTGTATTAGGCGGTCCTGGTGCAGTATTCTGGATGTGGATTATTGCTTTTATCGGAGCAGCCAGTGCATTTATTGAAGCAACGCTTGCACAAGTGTACAAGGTACCCGATGAAGAAGGTGGCTATCGTGGAGGACCAGCTTATTACATAACTAAGGGACTCAATCAAAAATGGTTAGGCATTGTGTTTGCGGTGCTAATCACAGTGACATTTGCATTTGTTTTTAATACAGTACAATCAAACACGATAGCTGAATCATTAAAAACGCAATATAATGTAAGTCCTATTATAACGGGCGTAATCTTAGCTATTATTACTGCTATTATTATATTTGGTGGGGTAAGAAGTATTGCAACATTATCTTCGATCATTGTGCCTGTGATGGCAATTATATATATAGGATTAGTTGCTGTAATATTAATATTTAACTATGATCAAATCATACCAATGATTGCAACTATAATTAAAAATGCATTTGGATTTGAACAAGCAACGGGAGGCGCGATTGGAGCAGCCGTTCTGCAAGGTATAAAACGTGGCTTGTTCTCAAACGAAGCTGGTATGGGTTCTGCGCCAAATGCTGCTGCTACTGCTGCAGCGCCACATCCAGTTAAACAAGGTTTAATCCAATCATTGGGCGTATTTTTTGATACGATGCTAGTATGTACGGCAACGGCGATCATGATTTTATTATATACAGGATTAGAATTTGGAGAGAATGCAGCACAAGGCGTTGCAGTTACACAATCTGCCTTAAATGAACACTTAGGTAGCGCAGGTGGTATTTTCTTAACGATTGCTATCACTTTATTTGCATTTTCTTCGGTTATTGGTAATTACTACTATGGTCAATCGAACATGGAATTTTTATGGGAAAATAAAACAGTATTATTTATTTTCAGATGTTTAGTTGTTGTACTTGTCTTCGTCGGTGCTGTTGTGAAAACTGAAACGGTATGGAGTACAGCAGATGTGTTTATGGGTCTAATGGCCATCGTCAACTTAGTTGCTATTATTGGTTTATCTAACATTGCTTTTGCAGTTATGAATGATTACCAACGTCAACGTAAAGCTGGCAAAAAACCTGTATTTAAACCTGAAGAGTTAGAAATTAACTTGTTTGGTATTGAGAGTTGGGGAATGAAGAAGAAATAATTGTATTTAAGCATTAATGCAAAGATTTGAATTTTCTTCAACATCATTATCATAGTTTCTTTAATAATAATTCATATATAAGCAGTAATATAAAATGGATGATAAACATTTGATTTTATATTACTGCTTTTTAATATACATTTTTATATTTTAGTATAATATACTTATATCGTATTAATACATATTGTTCGTTGCTATTATTAGGATGTTTAGTTAATTTTTAATAAAACATGGCAAAATATATGTTTGGTAAATGGTCATTGTGTTATGATTAACATTAGTTATTTTAAATATTGAACGTTATGTATTGTATTACAAAGGTGCATTATTTTTTGCTATGCGCTAAATAAGCAATATATTTTGAAAAATAAGGTTTGGTGATGTTATGTCAAATGAAGATAATTTAAAACAAGAAACGACATCTAAGAAAAATAGATTAAAACTAAGTTTCCCTGAAACACGCTTTATGAAATTTTTAGGTGGCAAAGATTTAGTTTTTGCTTTGCTTATATTAATATTTATTGGCTGTGCTATTTTTATATTTGATCAAGTTTCTTATATTTTTAAACCATTTATAATTGTTTTTAATACAATTGTAGCACCGATTATTGTATCGATTATATTATATTATCTATTTAACCCATTAGTTAATTTGATGGAACGGTATAATATTTCAAGGCTTTGGGGTGTAATCATATTATTCTTAGTCATTATTGGTGTTATTGCGCTAGCAATTAATTTATTAATACCTGTAATTGGTGCTCAGTTTAAAAGTTTTGGAAATAACTTCCCGTACTATGTAGATAAGGTTAATAAATTTATAGATAGTGTAACGAAATACTCTTTAATTTCTAATTTTTATGGTCAAATTCAAGATCAATTAGATTCATTGGCTAAAAAATTACCTTCAATGGTGTCTGATTACTTTAATGGTTTTGGTTCTAAAGTTAAAAATTTTGCTGAAGCATTAGTGAATGTTGGTGTGGTAATTGCTACAACACCATTTGTTTTATTCTTTATGTTAAAAGATGGGCACCGCTTCAAAGAGTTTTCAACAAACTTAATGCCCCCTAAATTTAGAAAAGACTTTCATGATTTGTTAGATAAAATGAGTCTACAAGTTGGTTCTTATATCCAAGGACAAATTATTGTATCGTTTTGTATTGGTATATTATTATTTATTGGATATAGTATTATCGGTTTAGACTACAGTTTAATTTTAGCTTCAATAGCTGCAGTTACTAGTGTTGTTCCATATATTGGTCCAACGATTGCGATATCACCAGCAATTATTATTGCTTTAATTACTTCACCGATTATGTTGTTGAAGTTAGTGATAGTTTGGACGGCTGTTCAATTTATTGAAGGGCATTTTATTTCTCCAAATATCATGGGTAAAACATTGAAAATTCACCCACTTACAATTATATTTATCTTATTAAGTGCAGGTAATTTATTAGGTGTTGTCGGTGTCATTTTAGGTATTCCTGCTTATGCAATATTGAAAGTACTAGTTTCACATTTATATACAATGTACAAACGTCGTTATAACAAATATTATGGTGATGATGCAGGAGAATATGAAATTACTTCTGATGAAGAAATTCGTAAAAGTTAAATTATAAATAATGTACGACAGAGGCTGGGACAAATTAATTGTCTCAGCCTATTATCATAACCGAAGTGGAATGACACGTTGTTAAGTGAATTGATATATTAAGATACTTTTTATTGTTGTGCATATAAAATGAAAGTATGTGTATATTTTTTGTAACTGAGTGTGTGGTCTAACAATATTGTAATATTTAACTCGTATAAAAATTATTTATAAAAAATAAAAATTGTGCTATATTTTAAATGTTATATGAATATAGAAAAGTGATGTGAACACATGTCAAAGAAGCTAGTAAATAAAATATTAACGATAATGAAAGTTTTATTTGCACTTTCATTATTTATATTTGTTGTTTTTACTTTATATAAAGAACTAGCAAATATAAATTTAAAAGAAACGATTCATTCTATAAAAGATATTAATAGTGTATGGTTGGTTGTGCTTTTTTTGAGTGGTGGTCTAGCCATACTGGTATTATCAATGTATGATGTGATTTTAGCTAAAGTTTTACACTTGAAGATATCTTTAGTTAAAACCGTACGTATAGGATATATTGTAAATGCTTTGAACGCAGTATTGGGCTTTGGAGGATTCATAGGAGCGAGCGTAAGATTTTTATTATATAAAGATACTACAGAAGATAAAAAAGCATTACTGCATACTATTTCTATTGTTTTAATCTCCATGTTGACGGGTTTAAGTATGCTTTCTATTTTAGTAGTATTTCATGTGTTTGATGTTAGACATGTATTTAGTCCGTTCCCTTGGGTTAGATGGTTAATGTATGTTGTTGCGTTGTTTTTGCCTATTTTTATTTTTATTACAATTTGGAAACCAGTAAATAAAGAAAGTAAATTGACTGGAATTTATTGCACCATTGTTTCTAGTATTGAATGGATGATTGCTGCTGCAGTATTATATATGGCATTATTAATTGTTGGTATACAGGTGCATTTTTCTGTATTTATGGGAATATTTATCATTGGTGCATTATCAGGGTTAATCAGTTTTATTCCTGGAGGATTTGGTACATTTGATTTGGTACTATTACTAGGATTGAAAAGTTTAAATATTCCAGAAGAAAAAATTATTTTAGCTTTATTGCTATACAGGTTTGCTTATTACTTATTTCCTGTCTTAATTGCCCTTATTCTCTCAACATTTGAATTTAGAAATACGGCGAAACGTTATTTGGATGATTCTAAAATTATGATACCTGTGAAAGATATGTCATCACTTTTAGCATCTTATCAAAAAGATATCTTAACTAGGATACCAGCATTTTCCATTGCATTGTTACTTTTTTTTACGAGTGCTTTATTTTTCTTTAATAACATTACAATAATTTATGATGGGTTATATAGTAATAACCATGCGTTTTATTATATTATCGCTTCTATTCATACATGTGCATGCCTATTACTATTGTTAAATGTGATAGGTGTATATCATTTATCTAAGAGAGCACTTTTGTTTGCAATTTGTTCAATCATTATCATATTTAGTGTCACTGTTTATACCTATCCTTCTTTGGTACTTTTAGGTTGGTTAATTACTATGTTTGTAATGCTCGTTGTATTTTATAGAAGTGCACGTGTCATAAAGCGTCCGTTTAGATATACGAAACTATTGTCTAGTGTAATTATTGGGACTCTTGTGTTATTCATTAATCATGTGTTTATAAAAAATACATTTTACACTTTAGATATTTATCATATAGAAGTAGATACGTCTCTTTTGAGATATTATTTTTGGTTCACGATTATTACAGTAGCAATTATAGTTAGTGTTGTTGTGTGGTGGTTTGAAGCAAGATTCAAATCTGCAGGCAGCGGTCAAAAACTAGAACAATGTGAAACGATTATTCAGAAATTTGGTGGAAATTATTTAAGTCATCTCATATACAGTGGTGATAAGAAGTTTTTCTTTAATGAACAACAAGACGCATTTGTGATGTATCGTTATAAGAGGAATGCCTATATTGTTTTAGGTGACCCCATTGGAAATAGCGCTTCGTTCCATGAGTTGCTCGAAAGATTTTATAATGAAGCTCAATATTTAGGTTACGACATTATTTTCTATCAAGTCTCTGATAAATATATGTCAATTTATCATGATTTTGGAAATCAGTTTTTTAAATTAGGCGAAGAAGCCATTATTGATTTATCAACTTTCACTACTTCAGGTAAAAAGAAGCGTGGTTTACGTGCTACTTTAAATAAGTTAGATGATTTGGGGTGTACTTTTGAGGTATTGGAACCTCCTTTTTCAAAAAACGTATTTGATGAATTAAAACAAATAAGCGATGATTGGTTATCAGGCTCTACAGAAATGCAATTTTCAGTAGGACATTTTAGTGAACATTATATATCGAAGGCGCCGATCGGAGTTATTAAAGATAAAGAAAATGCTATAATTGGTTTTTGTACATTTATGCCTGTTAATGATAATTCAACTGTGTCTATTGATTTAATACGTTGGAAATCGGATACCTCCTTACCTCTGATGGATAGTTTATATCTTCATATGCTGTTATGGGCTAAGGCAAATGGGTATCAATACTTTAATATGGGCATGGCTACACTGTCCAATGTGGGTAAAGTACCTTTTTCTTTTTATAGAGAAAGACTTGCAGGTAGAGTATTTGAGCATTTCAATGGATTATATAGATTTCAAGGATTAAGACGTTATAAAGAAAAGTTTAATCCCAATTGGCAGCCAAGGTTCTTAGTGTATCGTAAAGATAACTCATTGTGGGTAAGTATGACAAAAGTCATGCGTGTAGTTAGAAAAAAATAATAAAACAAAACAACCAACAATCCCGTTAATGATTGTTGGTTGTTTTTTGGAGTTATAGTTTTTAATGGTTTTTGTAGTTAACGCCGGAGAAGTTATTAACTACTTTTTAATAAACTAACGATATACTTTCTAAATATCATTTTGACTCTAACTATATTTATGAATTTCTAGTTACCCCTTTGTTCAAGGTGTATTTATAATATATCATCATTAGAAAACGCTTTCAACATCATGATATCATCTTATTTGAATAAAAATTGACATTTTATATAGTTGGTTTCTTTTTGAAATATAATTGTATTTTTTCACTGTAGTAACATTAGCTTTTTGAATTATTTTCATTTGTTATATTATTAATATACATTTAAAATTTCAATATAATGTAGTAATATGTAAATATTAATGTTTGCAGAGTGAACAATGGGGTGGGGAAATGAAAAAAGTTATAATTAGTTTGGTAATCGTGATGCTTTTAGTTGCGTTAACACTCTCAATTAAATCGTTATATGATAACATACATACAAATTACAAAGGTTCAAATCAATCTGCTCAAAACGAAAAATTTAAACAGGAGAAAAAGACCAAGTATAAATTGCCTAAGATCAATGTTTTGTCACAACAATTCAGTGAAAATTTTATGAATAGTGATGTAAGAAATCATTATATGCACATTTCTAAAGGCATGGACAAACGCAAAGTTGAAACATACTTTAGTGATAGTGAAAAAACAATACAAATTGCTAATATGAAAGCACATAAATATGGTGACATGGCATTTTTATTCAAAAATAATAAAGTTCAACGAATTTTTGTTGTACCTGATAATGTTACTATTGAATCATTTTCGCAAGTACATGGTTATAGAGTACACAATAATCACAATGGTACGATGATATACGATGATAATCCATCCAATCATTTCTCTGTTAAAGTATATTTTGATTCAAATAAAAAGGTGAAGGCAATAGAGAATATAGATCAAGTGTCTACTATAAAATAAATTTATAATGTGAGAAAATAAAAATTTTATTATCAGCATAAAGGGCTTATCCGAACTACTGGATGGGTCTTTTTTATTTGAATTTTACGATATGACAGAAATATATTTTAAAACATAATGAGGTAAGCGCTAAATAAAAATTTGTATAAGTACGAATTTAATATAACAGATTTCAACAGCTTATATAATTATTTAATAGAAAAGTTAACGCTAATTTTTTGATCATAAAATAAAAAATTATTTATACTGCTGATTTGATTACTATAAATTATCGTTTTCGTGTTATATAAATAAATTAAAAAAATATAGGATATTAAATATTACAATAATTAAATTTTCAAATAAACTATCAAAATGTAAATGATTATGATAATATGAAAACGGTTACAAAAATAGAGGTGATTTTTATAGTTACAATTAAAGAAGTAGCTAAGTTAGCTGGTTGTTCAGTAGCAACGGTATCTAGAGTGATAAATAATAATGGATATGTCAAAGCTCAAACAAAAATACAAATTGAACGTGCGATTCATGAGCTTAACTATCAACCTAATGAAGCAGCACGTACATTATATAAACGTAAGTCAAAAATGATTGGCTTATTATTACCAGATATCAGTAATCCTTTTTTTACACTTATAGCAAGAGGTGTTGAAGATATAGCGCTTGCGCACGGTTTTCAAGTTTTAATTGGAAATAGTGACAACGATGTTGATAAGGCGAAAGAGTATTTATTCACTTTCAATGCTTATAATTGTGTAGGTGTTATTGCAACAGCATTTGCTGATGATCAAATTGAAAAGCTATTACTGTCACAAGGTATTCATTATGTATTTGTAGATCGTGTTGAAAATGAAGGTAATGGTATTTCTATGAATCATTTTGAAGGCGGACAATTACAAGCTCGACTTGTGTTAGAAGGTAAACCAAAAAATATTTTGATCCTCCATTTAGATTTGAATATACGGGCATTTAAATTAAGGATAGATGGTATTAAACAAGAATTGAATAACTATAATGTGAGCTATTATGATTGCTCAGCAGAAACATTAAATAATAAAAGTGCATTTATTTCATTAATTAAAGATTTACAGATTGATAGTATTATATGCAGCAATGATGTACTGGCAATTGAAACGATGGGCCTTGTTCAACAATTTCAATTGAAAGTTCCCGAGGATATTCAAATTGTGGGCTATGATAATATACCTTTTTCTGCAATGACGTTTCCTCAAATTGCAACTATTGATCAGTCCGCATATTTTTTAGGGCAGCAAGCGGTATCAATTTTATTAAAGTTAAATAAAAATTCTATAATTGAACAACAAGATAATAGGTTAAAGTTATCAATTAAACGCAGAAATAGTATTAGATTTAAGTAGTAATGTGTAACGGGTTACATAAAATAAGATTTAACGAGAGGGGATTTAAATGTATAAAACTGGTATTTTAAATAGCGAAATTTCTAAAGTGCTTAGTGATTTAGGTCATACAGATACAATTATCATAGCTGATTGTGGACTGCCGGTACCAGATGGTGTTAAAAAAATAGATTTAGCATTAACTTTTGGACATCCATCATTTGAAGAAGTATTTAATGTAGTTAAAGAACATATGGCAATTGAACAGCTTACTATTGCAAATGAAATGATAAAACAAAATAGTGAGTTATATGTGAAATTATTAGCTGAAAATATTGATATGATCACGGAATCTCATGAAACTTTAAAAATGTATAGTAAGGAAACTAAAGCAATTATAAGAACAGGTGAAGCGACACCTTACGCTAATGTAATTTTATCTAGTGGTGTTTTATTTTAAGGGGTGAAAAATATGATAACGATGAATCAAATATATAAGTCATTTGGTCAAAACGATGTTTTAAGAGGTGTTGATTTTGAAATCAATGATGCAGAAGTACATGCGTTAATGGGTGAAAATGGAGCTGGTAAGAGTACACTTATGAAAGTATTAACTGGCGTATATAATGCGGATAGTGGTAATGTTTTAGAAAATGGTCAGCCGATACACTTTAAAAATACAATAGATGCTGAACAAAATGGTGTGTCGTTTATTCAGCAAGAGTTAAATATTTGGCCTAATCTTACAGTACTTGAAAATTTGTTTTTAGGAAAAGAAGAAACAAAATTTTTTGGCATTGTTGATAATAATAAAATGAAACAACGTGCTTTGGCCATTTTTAAAAAGCTAAATATTGAAATCGATTTAAATCGTATGGCAGGCACTTTATCCGTTGGTATGCAGCAGATGCTTGAAATCAGTAAAGCATTAATGGAAAAATCAAAAATCATTATCATGGACGAACCTACTGCAGCCTTAACAAATAATGAAATAGATACATTATTTGAACAAATTAAAAATTTAAAAAAAGATGGCGTTTCTTTTGTATATATTTCTCATAGAATGGAAGAAATTTTTACAATTTCAGATCGTATTACAGTTATGAGAGATGGTCGTTCGATTTTAACTAAGGAAACACAAAATACGACACATGCTGAAATAGTAAAATCTATGATTGGTAGAGATTTAGATAATCAATACCCTGTTAGACAATATCATCAAGAAGATGTTGTGCTTACTGTTGAAAATTTAGATTCAGATGAACATCATTTAAAGGATATACATTTTGATTTACATAAAGGAGAAATACTTGGCTTTAGTGGTTTGATGGGTGCGGGTCGTTCAGAAATTATGAGAGTACTCTTTGGATTAGATAAAGGGAATAAAACGGTAAAACTAAATAATCAACAATTACAAATTCAAAATCCTAATCAATCTATTTCACAAGGTTTAGCTTTTATTACAGAAAATAGAAAAGAAGAAGGGTTAGTTTTACAAGATTCAATTTTAGAAAATATTACTTTACCAGCTTTAAAAAGCTTTTCAAGCTCTGGATTTTTAACACAACATGCTATGGAACAATATTCAGAACAGATGATTCAGCGTTTAAATATTAAAGGCAAAATTGGAGATATATGTGGCACTTTATCTGGTGGTAATCAACAAAAAGTTGTTTTGGCTAAATGGATTGCGACTGCACCACATGTATTAATATTAGATGAACCAACACGTGGCATCGATGTAGGTGCTAAACGAGAAATATATCAATTGATGCATGAATTAACGGACCGAGGTATGTCTATTATTATGATTTCATCAGAATTACCAGAAATTATAGGCATGAGTGATAGAGTCGCAGTTGTACATGAAGGTTCCATTGCAGGCATATTAGAAGATTCAGCTATCACGGAAGCATGTATTATGACTTTAGCTACAGGAGGAAAATTAAATGAAGCAGTCTAAATTATCATTTTCTTATTCGTATTTAGAAAAAATTATACCTTTTATTGGTTTAATATTATTAGTTGTTATTATCAGTGTATTAAATAGTGCTTTTTTAGAGCCTTCTAATTTATTTAATTTATTAAGACAGGTTTCAATTAATGGTTTAATTGCATTTGGCATGACTTTCGTAATATTAACTGGAGGTATTGATTTATCAGTAGGATCGACACTTGCCTTATCTAGTGCATTTGTTGCGATTTTAATGGTTTCTGGTATGGATTCTATTGTAGCTTTATTTATAGGTTGCATATTTGGGGCGGTATTGGGTGCTATAAATGGCTTGCTCATCACGATAGGTAAAATGGCGCCTTTCATTGCGACATTAGCTACAATGACCGTATTTAGAGGGCTAACACTTGTTATTACAGATGGAAATCCTATTACAAATTTAAATGGTAGTTATGCATTTCAATTATTTGGTAGAGGCTACTTTTTAGGTATTCCAGTACCAGCTGTCACGATGTTTATTACATTTATCATATTATATATCCTACTGCATAAAACTGTATTTGGTAGACAGACTTATGCTATGGGTGGTAATGAAAAGGCGGCATTTATTTCAGGGATTAAGGTCAATAAAATTAAAATAATGATTTATAGTTTAGCCGGCTTAATGTCAGCTATGGCAGGATCAATTTTAACTTCACGTTTAAATTCGGCACAACCAACTGCAGGGATGTCCTATGAATTAGATGCTATTGCAGCAGTAGTTCTTGGCGGTACTTCGCTTACAGGTGGTAAAGGACGTATAGTTGGGACGTTGATTGGTGTGTTAATTATCGGTGTTTTGAACAATGGCTTAAATTTATTAGGTGTATCTTCATTTTACCAACAAGTGGTTAAAGGTGTCGTGATTATCATTGCAGTACTTATAGATAGAAAAAACAAATAACAGGGGGTGTTGGTATTGAAAAAGCTTTTTATAACTGTAATAGCTATATTATTATTTTTAACAGGTTGTTCACTAGAATCACCTATAGAAAAAAATGACAATGGTAAAGTAGATAAGAAAAAATCTGATGTTGTTATTGGTGTGAGTATTTCTACATTAAATAACCCTTTCTTTGTGAAAATTAAAGATGGTATTGAAAAAGAAGCGAAGAAACAAGGCGTCAAAGTTAAGTTTGCAGATGCTCAAGATGATGCAGCGAAACAAGCTAATGATATTGATGACTTAATTCAACAAAAAGTAGATTACTTGATTGTAAACCCGACAGATTCTGATGCGATATCAGGTAGTATTCAAATCGCAAATGATGAGGCAATACCAGTGATTACATTAGATAGAGATGTAGCTAAAGGGGATGTTGCTTCATTTATAGCATCGGATAATATCAAAGGCGGTGAGATGGGAGGGAAACTCATTATTGATGAATTAGGTAAAGATGCGAAAGTAGCTGAACTTGAAGGTGTCCCAGGTGCCAGTGCTACACGTGAACGTGGTAAAGGTTTCCATAACGTCGCAGATCAATCACTTGATGTAGTTTCCAAACAAAGTGCTAAGTTTAATAGAACAGAAGGTCTAAATGTGACACAAAATATTATTCAAGCTCATCCTGAAATACAAGCTATTTTTGCTCAAAATGATGAAATGGCATTAGGTGCTGTAGAAGCGATAGGAAATAAAGACATTAAAGTCGTTGGTTTCGATGGTAATGAAGATGCGATTAAATCTGTTGAAAAAGGTAAGTTATTTGCTACAGTGGCGCAACAACCTAATTTGATGGGTGAAGAAAGTGTTAAAACGATAATGGATTTATATAATGGTAAAAAGGTTGAGAAAAAGAATAAAATTCCTTTAGAAATGAAGCGGCAGTAATTTATGTTAAAGTGCGAGTAATAAATAAAAACCGGATGCAAAAGCACCGGTTTTTTTGTTTACTTATATTTTTGACGTTCTTGTTGTTCTTGAGCATATCGTTCGGGGTTTTTCTTATAAAAATCTTGGTGTTCTGCTTCAGCCTCATAAAATGTAGAAGCGGGTAATATTTTTGTAGCAATAGCTTTTTCTTTGTCTATGGTTTGTTTTAATTGTGCTACATAATCTTCAGCTACTGCTTTTTGATCTTCGTTTGTATAAAAAATTGCTGTTTTATATTGTGATCCTCTATCTTGGAATTGTCCTCCTTCATCAGTTGGATCTATTACAGAAAAGAATATTTCTAATAATTTATTGTATGAAAATAGAGCGACATCATACTCTATTTCAACTGTTTCATAATGCCCGGTGTCACCCGTCTTAACTTCTTCATACGACGGATTATCTTTATGACCTCCCATGTAACCAGAAGTCACTTTCTCAATCCCTTCAAATGTGTCGAAAGGCTTGACCATACACCAAAAGCAACCTCCAGCGAAGTATGCTTTATTTATATTCATGTTTAACATCCTTTCCATATTAGACCTTAGTACCATATATTAAGATATTACTTGATTTTTATTCAGTTTTTATATAACTTTAATATATGTTAATTATAGTACATAGCAGTGCAATTTTGAAGATATAAGGTTGATTACATATGAATGAACATAAACACAGAAGTAAAGAAAGCACAAACACAGAAGAACAACCGACGATGCGTAGGACAAAAAAGAAAAAATTAAAAAAATTTCCAATTATAATTTTAATTATTGTAATTATTTTAGCCATTATTGTTGGCTATTCTGTGCATGGTTATAAATCAGGTATTGAATACGCAAAAGATCAGGGCAAAACGCTCAAGCAACACAAATTTAACGGTGCTAAAAAAAATGATGGAAAAATCACAATTATGGTTTTAGGTGCAGATAAAGAGCAAGGTGGTATTTCTAGAACCGACTCGATTATGATTGCACAGTATGATTATATTCATAAAAAAATGAAGATGATGTCTGTCATGCGAGATATTTATGCGGATATACCGGGAAATGGTCAACATAAAATTAATTCTGCTTATTCTATCGGTGGACCTGAACTATTGCGACAAACATTAAAGAAAAATTTAGGTATAGACCCTGAGTATTATGCAATTCTTGATTTTACTGGTTTTGAAAAAATGATTGATGAATTGGAACCTAATGGTGTTCCAATTGATGTTGAAAAAGATATGTCTAAAAATATAGGTGTGTCACTGAAGAAAGGTCATCATCGATTAAATGGTAAAGAATTATTAGGGTATGCTAGATTTAGACATGATGAAGAAGGCGATTTCGGTCGTGTAAGACGTCAGCAACAAGTCATGCAATCACTTAAACAAGAATTAGCGAGTTTGGATACGCTACCTAAATTACCTCGAGTTGCGGGTATTTTGAGAGGTTATTTAAATACAAATATGCCTGATTCTGCACTCATTCAAACTGGTTTGAATTTTGGAATACGTGGTGATAAAAAGGTAGATTCTATTACTTTACCTATACAAAACACTTATCAAGATATCCAATCACCAATGGATGGTAGTGCGTTAGAAATCGATAAAGCCAAAAATAAAAAGGAAGTACAGAAATTTTTGAATGAATAACGAGTTTAGTGAATTCATTTAAATGAGAATGGAATACAAATTTCACGCTATAAGGACTAATCCGTGTGCCTGATATGCTCCCTTCAAAG